>JALTDM010000226.1 GCA_027074135.1 Bacteroidales bacterium | reverse complement strand
ACGGTAAAAGGTAAAGGTTTTAAACCTGCCGAAGAAAATCAAACAGCTTTCCATGCCGGCGGGAATTTTGATAAAATAACAGGAAAACCGTTAAAGCAAACTGACGAACTACAGCCACCCAAATACCAAGATGTTTTTGGCGAAACCATAATTGAGCTTGCCGAAAAGAATCCTAAAATTGTAGGGATAACACCTGCAATGCCTACAGGCTCATCTCTAATTAAAATGATGAATGTTATGCCTGACAGGGCTTTTGATGTGGGAATTGCAGAACAACACGCAGTTACATTTTCGGCAGGACTCGCGTCATTGGGATTAAAGCCTTATTGTACCATTTATTCCACATTTTTGCAACGCGGCTACGATCAACTAATTCATGATGTTGCATTGCAAAAATTGAATGTGGTTTTTTGTATAGACAGGGCCGGTATTGTTGGAGAAGACGGTGCAACACACCAAGGAGTTTTTGATTTGGCATACTTAAGACCTATTCCAAATATAATTATATCGGCACCGATGAACGAAAAAGAGTTGAGGGATTTGATGTACACGGCACAAGCCGACGATTACGGACCGTTTGCTATAAGGTATCCGCGGGGTAGAGGTGTTATTATTGATTGGAGGACACAGTTTGAAAAATTGGATATAGGTAAAGCAAAATTGATAAGCGAAGGTAAAGATATTGCCATTCTTTCGTTGGGTCATCCCGGTAATTTTGTCATAAAAGCTGTAAAAAGACTAAAAGAATTGGGGTTTGGCGTGCAGCATTACAACATGATTTTCTTGAAGCCTGTAGATGAAGATGTTTTGCATTATGTTTTCCGTAATTACAACAGCATAATAACCGTAGAAGATGGGGTGTTGAAAGGTGGCTTTGCTTCGGAAGTAATTGAGTTTAAAAACAGGAATAATTATACTTCAAGGGTAATCCCCCTTGGAGTACCTGACAAATTCATTGACCACGGAAAACCTGAAGAACTATACAAATTATGTGGATTTGACAAAGATTCCATTTATGAAAAAGCTTTTAAAGTATTAAAAGAGGATTTGGTAAAACACCATTAAAGAAAATGTTTCGTAAAGTATTTATATTCAGTTTGTTATTTTTCTTATCATTATTTTTGTATTCACAGGATTTTATTACTGAAGATGGAGCAGTAGGCAATAAAGAAAATAAAACGGCAAAAACAAAATGGACGGACAAACTCGTATTCGGCGGAAATTTTATGTTGGAGCCATATTCTTATAACGGTTATAGTGTTTTTTACGCAGATGTTTCTCCTATGGTCGGATATATGATTACAGATAGACTTATCACAGGTAATTATTTTATTTTCAGGTATTACGGTAATGATTATTCCAGGTTTTATACTTCTATTTACGGTGTAAAACCTTATTTGAGATATAAATTGATAAAAAATTTGGATAACATAATGCCTTTTGATGCTCATTTTAATACAGGTATAACCTTGGTTGCCTCTCAAGAGATTTTAAATGTTGAAAAACGAATTTTTTATGAAGGAGTCGGAAGAAAATGGATCACCGGCACTTTAGCCGGATTATCCATTGTACAACCTCTTGGCAAAAAAGGTGGTTTTTATGTATCAATCTTGTGGCTTGTAGCAGGAAACGAAGAGATACTTATAACCAACAACTATTCTTCACCTATTGTTGACATAGGATTTTATTTATAGGTCTTGCTCGAAATACTTTACAATCCTTTGTAACTTGTTTATTTCTTCATTCAAGATATCTATTTTATCAAGTAAATTCATTATTATTTCAATACCTTCTAAATTCACTCCCAAGTCATAATGTAAGTTTATTATCTTTTCCAAAACAGGTAATTCATCTTCTTCAATGAATAAATCAGAATCCGTCTTTACAGGAGTGATAAGTTCATACTCAACAATTTCGTTTATAAAACCATTTTCTACATCATATATTTTGCAAATATCAGTTATTTTTAAAAGTTGTTTTGTCATAATTTCCTCCTCCTTTTTTATACATTATAACCTCTTAATCTAGCCAATTCTTTAAACAATTCTTTTTCCTTGTCGGAAAGCTTTGTTGGTATCTTTATTTGATATGTAATATATAAATCTCCAAAAACACCATCTTGTTTATAAATCGGCATACCTTTACCTTTTATTCTTACCTTTGTACCGCTTTGAGTTTCAGGGTTTACTTTAAGTTTAATTTTACCGCCGAGAGTATTAATGATAACTTCGCCTCCGAGTACGGCTGTATATAAATCTAAATCGTAATCAAGGTATAAATCGGCATCTTTACGTCTAAAATTTGTATTATTCAATATTCTGAAAGTAATATATAAGTCCCCTTTCGGACCACTGTTAACACCTTTGCCACCGTAACCTTTTATTTTTATGGTTTGGCCGTCTTCCACACCTGCCGGTATGGTAATTCTTATTTTCTTACCATTTACGTTTATTACTCTTTTATGGGTCTTATAAACATCAGTAAGATTAAGTTCCATCTCGGCATGGAAATCCTGACCTCTGAATTTCATATGTGAACGGCTGCTACGGCTTCTTCCCGCAGAGTGCCCTCCAAATAAGAATTCAAAAAAGTCTGAAAAGTCTTGACTGTCTCCACCGGAATAGCTAAAACCTTCAAATCCGTCAAAACCACCAAAGCCTGATTTGCCTTGGAATCCTGCTTTTTCAAATTCATCGGCGTGTTTCCAATTTTCGCCGTATTTATCATATTTTTCCCTTTTTTCTGGGTCGCTTAATACTTCATAAGCCTCATTTATCTCCTGAAATTTTTTCTTTGCATTTTCATCGTTCGGATTTACATCCGGATGGTACTTCCTGGCAAGTTTTCTGTAAGCTTTTTTTATTTGATCTTGAGTAGCATTCTTATCAACTCCCAGTACCTTATAATAATCAATAAACTTCATACGCATTCCTCCTTTTTGTCGCAGCAGATATAGACAATTTTTATGCCTTTGTTTTTCTTTTTGACTTTTTGACAGGTTGAAAATTAATAAAAATTTTTGTTTAAAATCAATAATTGGAAAATTAACTTTACATCCAAAAAAATACTTACCTTTGAAGTGTAAAATCTAAAAAATTACAGCTATGAATATTCCTGAAAATTTAAAGTACACAGAAGAACACGAATGGTTAAAAGTAGAAGGTGATGTCGCATTAGTAGGTATTACCGATTTTGCTCAAGGTGAATTAGGTGATATTGTTTATGTGGAAGTGGAAACAATTGGAGAAACATTAGACAAAGGTGAAGTTTTCGGAACTGTAGAAGCCGTTAAAACTGTTTCTGATATTTATATGCCGGTAGGTGGTGAAGTCATTGAAAAAAATGAAAAATTGGACGATGCTCCGGAACTTATAAACCAAGATCCATACGGTGAAGGTTGGATCATTAAAATAAAAATTACCAATCCTGATGAAATAAACGACTTACTTGATGCAGAAGGGTATAAGGCAATCATAGAAAAGTAATCACTTTTTCAATAAAAGACGGTCAATCTGACCGTCTTTTTATAAAGTTTTTTTCCTGTATGAAGAAAATTAAACTTAATGTAGAAGGTTTAACTCCAAACTCTTTTAATCCTCAAAATACCTATGTTTTAATACTTTCAGATGATGAGACCGGCAAAAAAAAGTTGCCTATTGTTATAGGAGCATTAGAAGCTCAAGCTATTTCGTTGGCTCTTGAAAATATTACTACCCCTAGGCCACTCACAATTGATTTGCTGGTTTCTGTTATTAAGCAAACAGGACATGCATTAAAAGAAGTTATCATCAGCAACTTGGACAAAGGCATTTTCTATGCTACTCTGGTATTGAAAAAAGATAACAAAGAAATTAACATCGACAGCAGGGTATCGGATGCGGTAGCTCTTGCATTAAGGACTTCAAGTCCGATATATATACTTAAACATATTTTTGATGACAATGCTTATTCTTGGGATTCGTTAAGGGGGGGCGAAAAAGAAAGTGAAAAAGAACAAGAAGATTACGAATTGAAAGATGATAATTGGTTGGTTCAACATCTGTTTAGATACAAGTTACAACATAAAATCAACGAACTGAAGTCCATTATCTCCAACCTGTCAGATGCCAAGCTGAATAATATGCTGAAAATAGCTATTGACGAAGAAAAATACGAAGTGGCGGCATACATTCGAGATGAATTAAACAATAGAAAAAAAGAATAACTTTCGCATAAAAATTACAGGTATGAAACAATATTTAGAATTACTTGATTACACTCTAAAAAACGGAATAAAAAAAGAAGACAGAACAGGTGTCGGCACATTGAGCGTCTTTGGCTGGCAAATGAGATTTAACTTACAAGACGGATTTCCTCTGCTCACTACTAAAAAACTACACACACGATCAATTTTTTACGAATTATTATGGTTCATCAAAGGAGAAACCAATATTAAGTTTTTGAATGACAATAAAGTAACTATTTGGAACGAATGGGCAGACGAAAATGGTGATTTGGGACCGGTTTACGGACATCAATGGAGGAAATGGACATCAAAAGATGGTGAAATAGATCAACTAAAAAATGTAATAGAAAGCATAAAAAACAACCCCACATCCAGACGGCATATTGTAAGTGCTTGGAATGTAGGCGATCTGCCCAATATGAAACTTCCACCGTGTCATATTTTGTATCAGTTTTATGTGGATCCTGTTAACAAGAGATTGTCTTTGCAACTTTACCAACGAAGTGCAGATTTATTTTTGGGTGTACCTTTTAATATTGCTTCATACTCGTTATTATTGTCAATGGTTGCTCAAGTTACCGGTTATACTCCTTATGAATTCATCCATACTTTGGGAGATGCTCACATATACTTGAATCATATAGAACAAGTTAAACTGCAACTTAGCAGAGAGCCTCGTAAATTACCAAAGCTTTTATTAAACCCCGATGTTAAATGTTTGTTCGATTTTAAATATGAACACATAAAAATTGAAGATTATAATCCTCATCCACATATAAAAGGAGAAATTGCAGTGTAATGAAAAAAATAAAAGTACTGGTTTATATTAGATTTTTTCTTTTGAACAAGGCAATATCGCGAATTGTATATGAGAGTTTTGCCAATGTGGAAATAGTCAGCGTAAATCCCGAAGAAAAATCGTTGCACGAAGCTATAGATGAAAATCTGCCGGGAGTAGCAATAGTCGATCATGAGTGCAAAAAAGATGTATTAGAAAATATTTCTGCCAAAGCACCTTTCTTTATTGCTTTAACATTAACAAAAGAGGTTGAGGATAAAAATTGTTATGATATTTTTGATGAGATATTTACAATTTACGATGATAAAAAAATACTGCTGGAAAAAATAGAAAATGTCTTCAAAAAAATATTGGTTTCTACGGACAATGTGCAGAGCAGGGATTTGAGTGACAGGGAAAAAGAAATACTAAAATATGTTGCAATGGGTTATACTAATAAAGAAATAGCAGACAAACTTTTCCTTAGTGTTCATACGGTGATGACCCACAGAAAGAATATCACAGCAAAACTCGGAATAAAAACCATCTCAGGACTTACACTTTATGCAATTTTAAACGGGTTAGTTTCGTTAAGTGATGTGGAATTAAAATAAATATAATAATGAAAAAAGTTTTTACATTTCTTATCTTATTGCTTATAAGCAATTTAATATTATTTGCTCAAGAAAAGAACACAAAAAAAGGAGATATATCGGAAATTGATGCTGTATTCAAATTCCAACGAGCATTAAGTTATATTGATTATTTTTATGTGGATAGCGTTACCAATAATAAAATGGTAGAAGCAGCCATTGTCGGTATGCTTCAAAAATTAGACCCCCATTCAATTTATATTCCTAAAAAAGAAGTAAAAGCTATGAATGAGCCTTTACAAGGTAATTTTGAAGGCATAGGCATTCAATTCGCAATAGTTAACGATACAGTCCAAGTTGTGGCTACAATATCAGGAGGACCTTCCGAAAAAGTCGGTGTTAGGGCAGGGGATAGGATAATTAAAGTGGATGGAAAAGATTTTGCAGGAATCGGCATAACAAATAATAAAGTAATAAAGACTCTTAGAGGAAAAAAAGGAACAAAAGTTACTATAACGGTAAAAAGGCCCGCCGAAAAAGAATTATTAACATTTACAATAATAAGGGATAAAATTCCTATTTATAGTTTGGATGCTGCATATATGGCAGATAAAAACACAGCTTATATTAAACTTAATAGATTTGCATTGCAGACCGATGATGAATTTAGAGCAGCACTAGATTCATTAAAAAAGACAAATGATGTGAAAAATCTTATATTAGATTTGAGGGGTAATGGAGGAGGATACTTAAATACAGCAGTAAAACTTGCAGATGAGTTTTTACCCAAAGGAAAACTTATTGTATATACCAAAGGAAGGAGATTTCCTAAAACAGAATACAAAGCAACTAATGAGGGGGAATTTGAAAAAGGAAAACTTGTAATTTTAATTGATGAAGGTAGTGCTTCTGCCAGCGAAATTGTTACAGGAGCCATTCAGGATTGGGATAGAGGAGTGGTAGTAGGAAGACGTTCGTTTGGTAAAGGTCTTGTACAAAGACAATTTATGCTACAAGACAGTTCTCTTTTGAGACTTACAATTGCAAAATATTTTACCCCATCCGGTAGATGTATTCAAAAACCTTATAACCAAGGCATAAAAAAATATGAAATGGATTTAATTGATAGATATAACAGGGGAGAACTCACCAATAAAGACAGTATACATTTCCCGGATTCATTAAAATATCATACACTTGTAAGTAAAAGAATAGTCTATGGAGGAGGTGGAATAATGCCAGATATATTTGTTCCTCTGGATACTACAAAAAAATATAGCACGGCGTTCTACAAAATCTTAAGGAAAAGTATATTAAATTCATTTATAGCATCCTATATTGATAAAAATAGGTCAACGTTAAAAGATCAGTACAAAACATTTGAAGAATTTGATAAAAAATTCACAAT
>JALTDM010000225.1 GCA_027074135.1 Bacteroidales bacterium | reverse complement strand
GTATAAGAACATATACAATTCAACAATGGAAAAACTTCTTTGATCCTGAAAAATATCATAAAAGGAATACAATTTTTTTATTACAGGCATAAACAAAAAAAGAGGGCTTTACCCTCTTTTTTTGTTTATGCTTAAATGCCACGGTTTCTAGTATTCCCATAAATCATGTTCATAGTTTCTAATCCAATTTTGAATCTTTTGACCTTCTAATAATACATCCCATCCTTTTACATATGTTTCGATAATTCTATTATCATAAACATTACTTTCACGATAAATTCTAGATGAAAAACGTCTCATAGAAAAGATGTCTTCAAAGGTTCTGTATTCTGCATCATTTTTAGTATTGAAAACAATATGATTTGCAAAAATATTACGAAATGCCGGATAATAAGCCCAAAAAACAAGCTTCATAATTTTATCTTTTGTTCCACCTCCTCCATTATCTCCGAAATCATCACCTTCAACTTCTTTTTCATATAGCCTGATAGGACATAATCCGATTATTCTTACTTGCAACATTGACCTTTGTTTATCAAAATACCATATTTCTCGCATTAAATACCTTTCAACCTGATATGACTTCCTTTCTTCTTTACTTATTTTTTGAGTAACTTCTCCTGTCATAGGATCTTCAACCATCTGAGTATCTATTTTGGCTCCCAAATTTTCGTCAATTTGTTTTAATGAAATAGGTGTTGAAAATGGGTCATTTAAACCTCCTTCGTCTGGATCATAAACAGTTATCCCTTCATTTTCCACGCCCCATAATAATAAGTCTGTTAAACTATACCTATCTCCAAAAGGTTCTGTCGGATAGTAAAGTGGTAAGTTTATTTTTTGTCTCAAATCCAGCATTCTGATAAGTTTTTTGCTCCACATTACATCTGCTTCCCTAAGATAATAGTAGGGAATAGGTTTCCTAACCGGAGCATGTTCTGGCTGATAAATACCGTCAAGCACATTTTGTGCTTGAACGGTATTTGTGAAGATACTTCCGAAAGTTAAAATAATTGTCAATGTTGCAATTAATATGGTTTTCATAATATTTTAATTTTATTTTAGTCTTAGAGCTATTGTTCCTAGTTTTCTTGGTCTTCCATCCGGTCCTACTGCTACTACATTTTCTATGTATACTTTACCTCCTGGTCTAACTTTCTTGATGAGCGATAGTTGTGCAGGAGTAAAACGATATGAATTTGATTTTTTACTCCTTTCAAAACCTTCAATTGTAGCAGAGACAGTGAAACTTTTGACAATAAACTTTAAGTCAAAATCGAAGTTAGGTAATTCTGCTTTTATTCCAACTTGACTTAAGAGTATATTCTTTTTGATATAGCCACCTCTTTTCCCTGCAACCATTGGAACTGGGTCTGGAACTCTTTTAACACGGAATTCTTGTTTACCCATTGGCCTGGTTTTACCTTTGTCGTCTTTTACGGAAACACTGATATAAGCTTTTCCAGGTTTTCTAACTTTGGCTATATATTGACCAGGTTTTACCTTTCTCAATGAACCTTGAGAAATTCTTGCAAAAACTTGATTATCAGCAAATCCAGATACAGATATACTGATAGGGTTATTAACACCTATATATAAAACATTCATTTTGGTTGGAGAGATAACTGCTGTTGGTCTTGCACATATATATTCTGCACCATACTTACCATTTGTTATTAATGGATAAGTTTTTACTTCACCGGTAGAAGGATTCTTAACTTTTATTATTGCTGCATAATGGTGTACTCCAACGCTAGTAGCTGGTATTACAAGTTTTCCAATACCTCTATCTACAGGTACGGTATCGATTTTCCCTGTAAGTTTTCCTGTTGTGGAATCATATCCTTCTCCTACCAAAATTGTAGGGTTACTTGTTGTACTAAATGCTGCTACAAATAAGTCTGCTTCATATTTATCTCCAACTACAACATAATTTGATTTAGGTACTACTTTTGCAGCAAGCGTATCAAATTTGAAATCTGTAGCACCAATGTTACTTAGTAATTCGTTTACTATCGTTGCTTCAGCATTTATTACTTGATTTTCTATTTGAGA
>JALTDM010000224.1 GCA_027074135.1 Bacteroidales bacterium | reverse complement strand
CTTCCGGTTTATTTCACTTTTGTCAATTTGGAATCAGATGATAAAGAATGATAAGAATAAAATTAAATAATAAACATGAAACCCGATTAAATCCCCATATGGTTAATGCAGAAAGGGTTTCGAACAACAAAATTTTATCCCGTAAAAATAAACGGAACAGGTCTGTAAATGGATTTTATATTATGAGCAGAATATGTTTTTTTTATCCATTTCCAGATAAAATTCTTTAAAGTTAGTTGTCCCAAAATGGAGATGATAAAATGGAAAAATGTTTTTGTATTCAACCCTTTGATGGTGGTATTTTTGATAAACGTTTTGACGATACATTTAAACCTGCAATTGAGGACGCTGGATTAGAACCTTATAGAGTAGATAGAGATCCTTCTGTAAATATTCCAATAGAAGACATTGAAAAAGGAATCAAAAATTCTATTATTTGTTTTGCAGAAATAACAACAAATAATCCTAATGTTTGGTTTGAACTCGGATTCTCACTTGCAATTCCCAAAAATGTTGTTATGGTTTGTTCAGATAAAAGAAAAAGTAATTTCCCCTTCGATATTCAGCACCGCTCTATAATACGTTACAAAACTGAATCACAAAGCGATTACAAAGATTTGAAAACAAAAATTACTGAGAGAATATTAGCACTTATTAAAAAGGACGAAGAAATAATAAAAGCAAAAATATCACCAGTAGCCAATACAGAAGGTCTTTCACAACACGAATTAGTTGCTCTTGTTACAATAGCACAAAATAGTTTTGCAGATGATGAACCAGTTTCTACTTACACAATCAAATCTGATATGAACAATGCTGGCTTTACAGATATTGCCGTTAGTTTAGCATTAAAATTATTAATTCAAAAAGGTTTCGTGAAGTCATTTAAAGATCAAGATTATAATGGTAATGAATACTATGCTTTTACTGTTGAAGAAAAAGGTGTTCAATGGTTATTAAGGAATCAAGAGAAGCTTGTCTTGCAAAAGGAGAAAGACGATGGTCTAAAGACAACTAATAATGAATCAGGAATAGATGACTTACCGTTTTAATTAAGTGTCAGCTAACTCGCTTTTCCACCCGACCGCCTAATGCGGTGCGGTTTTTTGGCATTGTGAGGTAAAGCGAATTCGGAGTTTATTTTTTAACTTGACATTTTGGTATTCGGCGGACGAGTGAAAAGCGACGCCGTTATATGGCAAATAATTATTGGCTATAAATGAAACAAAACAATCTTTTTAAAGATAGTTCAAAAGAAGAAGTATTTATGAAACTCGAACAATTAGAAAAATTATTCAAAGATGTAAGACATAATTATGATTATTTAGTATCTATAAGAAAACCAAAAAATCTCCAACATCAAATTTTACTTCTATCTCTTTCAAGAGCAATAAAATATTTTGGTGCTTATTTATTATTAGCAAAAAATGGGTATGGTGAACCTGGAATAAATTTGTTACGATCAATTTTTGAAGCTTCATTATGGATGCGGTGGATTTTAATTAGTAATGCAAATGCAAAAAGATACTACAATTCAAGTAAGGGCGAAGCTATTAGAATTGCACAAAAAAATATTGGTCGGGGTTTAGCTAAAATTAAAAATGCTCCAGATCCTGAAATAATGAAAAAAATGTTGGAAGATGAAGCTAGAAAAAACACTCTTCCTAAATGGGAAGATATGGCAAAAGAAACTGGAATGATGGACTTATATGTTCTCGTATATAAAATGATGTCAGCTATGTCTCACGGAACATTCTTATTCTTGGGCGAAAGGTTTATGGATCAGAGAATTTCTCCTGACCCTGATTTTAAAAACATTGAACCATATTATGAAATTGCAAATAATTTATTACGTGATTGTTACATAGTAGCAGAAATGTGGATTAAAGATGAAAAAATTAGAGAATCTCCAAATGTTAAAGAACTGTTAAAAATGTAAAAAGCCATATAACGTTATAAAGGATTGATGCCGAACGAAGCTGAGGTATAATCCTGTGTTGAGCTAAGCCACGACTTCGATTTACTAACTTATTGGGGTGCGTATCATTTGCAATTTCAATGGAATGTTTTAGG
>JALTDM010000223.1 GCA_027074135.1 Bacteroidales bacterium | reverse complement strand
CAGGGTTCCCGTTAGAGAAAAAATGACACCAAACGAAATAATGCTGTCAGAATCCCAAGAGAGAATGCTCATTATTGCAAAAAAGGGCAAAGAGGATGAAGTAAAAAAGATTTTTGATAAGTGGAGTCTGGATGCTGAAGTTATTGGTGAAGTCACAGGGGATAAAAGCATTAAGCTGTTTTGGGATAATAAACTTGTTGGCGATGTAGATGTTTCTTTAATGGTTGACAATGCTCCCGCCTATAACAGGCCGACAAAAGAACCAGAATATATTAAAGATATAGAGAATTTTGATTTTAAAACCCTAAGGGAACCTGATGATTATAATGATGTTCTGCTAAAACTAATATCATCACCTGATTTAAGCAACAAGCATCTTTTGTATGAACAGTACGACTCCACAGTTCAGACAAATACAATATTAAGACCCGGAAGTGATGCTGCCGTTATCAGAATAAAAGAAACGGGCAAAGGGATAAGTGCTGCAACCGATGTCAACCCAAGGTATGTTTACATAAATCCATACGAGGGTGCGCGCCTTGCTTTTATTGAGGCATTCAGAAATCTAATTACGGTAGGCTCAAAACCGATAGCTATAACCGACTGTTTGAATTTCGGAAATCCCGAAAACCCGGAGATTATGTGGCAGTTTGCAAAAGCAACGGACGGTTTGGCGGATATTTGCAAAAGTATGGATGTTCCTGTCGTAAGCGGCAATGTCAGTTTTTACAATGAAACAGCGGGCTCAAATATCTATCCCACACCTACAATCGGAATGGTGGGTATAATGAACTGCCCGCTTAATGCTCCTAGCGTTGCATTTAAAAAAGAAGGCAGTTTTGTCTATCTTGTCGGTGAAATAAACGAGGGCGAACTGGGCGGTTCTACTTATCTGAAGTGGATATTCAATAAGGTTTGCGGAAAAATTCCCGATGTTAATGAAGAACTGCATAAAAAGTTAGCGGATTTTATGAGAAATTGTGTTGAAGATAACCTAATTGAAGCAGCTCACGATATATCAGACGGAGGCATTGCCGTATGTTTGGCAGAAATGTGTATGGCTTCAGATTTTGGTGTTGAAGTTGATTTGCATATAGGAAAAAGAGCTGATTTCTATCTGTTTTCAGAATCTCAAGGCGCTATTGTTGTAGAAACTATAGATGCAGGCAAACTTGAAGAAAACGCCGACAATTTCAATGTTCCTTTGCTTAAAATAGGTATTGTAAAAAGAGACCGTTTAAAGATAAACAATATTATAGATATTGAGGTTGAAAAACTAAAAGAAGAAAACAATAAACTGTTTGAGAAATTGTTTGAGTGATACGGGCTATGATTTTTTAGTATTATTTAACCTATATTGTTTTATGTAGATAGATGTTTTATATTGCGTTATCCTCTGTAAGTTTCAATTATTTGACAGACATAGCTTTTGAGTGTATAAAAATTGGTAGGAGAATCTATTATGGATTATATAAATAACGGCAAAATGCGGGTTAGAAATATGAGGCGTAAAAGAAGTTACCAATGTGCAACTAACAAAAGAGGAGATTATTGCCTATGACCATTAATTTAAATGAAATGACTACCGAAGAAAAACTTAGGGCTATGGAAGAATTGTGGGACGATATTTGTCGTAGTGTTCCCGATTTATCTTCTCCGAATTGGCATGGAAATATACTAAAAAAAGAGAAAAGATGCTGAAAGAAGGCAAAGATAGGTTTATAAACTGGGAACAGGCGAAAAAGGATATAAGGGATTCTATTTAATGAAAATAAAAATCCTTGAATCGGCTAAAGAAGATTTGAGAGAGGGTTTTTATTTTTACGAATCACAAGCAAAGGTATTGGGAGCTATTTTTTAGATTCACTTTTTTTAAGATATTGATTCTCTTAAACTGTTTTCCGGCATACATAGTATTTATTTTGATAAATACTACCGCCTTCTTTCTAAAAGATTCCCATTTGCAATTTATTATCGCACAGAGGAAAATGAAGTAAGAATTTATGCCGTTTTAGATTGTCGAAGAAATCCAGCATGGATAAGAAAACGCTTGCAATAAGCAAGCCCGGCATTT
>JALTDM010000222.1 GCA_027074135.1 Bacteroidales bacterium | reverse complement strand
AAACTACTATAAACGAAATTAGTAAATCATATTTAGATTATTATATATACTTACCAAATAGAAATATAAAATCTCAGGTTATCTTAAACAATGAAAACACGAATTTTCAAGATTTATTAAATTGTAAAGTCGGTGATACAATATATTTTACCAAAGCAAAATTTCCTTGGGCACTAGTTTATGGTGCAGTAGCTTTAGCTGCAGCTGCAATAGATTATTATTGCGACGAAAAAACTGCTGATGAAGTGGATGCTTGTACAGCTGCAGGTAAATGTAGTAAAGTAAACAGTTGTGGAGCTGATTGCGTTCCTTGTAATCATGATTAAACAAAATGCATGCAAAAAAAATAATTTTAACAGGTATAGTTTTTTGGCTAACGGGAATAATTGTCATATTCTTTGTGAATTATGGCAATATAATGCCTAATTATTATCAAATGAAGTTTTTTTCAAAAGGACCGTTAATGCTGGCGGTTCTTTTTTTCATAGCTCCGGTAGTTGAAGAATTTATTTTTAGAAGTTGGACAATTTTTCTCAGAAAAAAGAATAAAAAGCATAATTTTACGAGTTGGGCAATATTTTCAAGTATTTTGTTTGCTTTGGCACATATTGATTTTTACAATCTTAATATAGTTTATTTAGGTACATTTTTATCTACATTCGGGTTGGGGCTTGTTTTTGCATATTTGGCTTTTCATCACAAATTCATTTATGCAATATTTGCACACTCATTATATAATATTCTTGTGTTTTTAATTTTTGTAATGCTTCCTATATTGGTTCTATCTGAAAGATACGGGAATTGTATGGTAGAAAAAATTCCTTTTTGGAAGCCTACCGAATTGTATGTTTCGGAAAACAATAAAATTATATTTGCAGGATATCCAGATGAAGTATTAAGATTTACAGAAAAAAAAGAGCCCAATGGAATTAATGAATATTTTTTGCCAAATTGGTATAAAGTGCGTATTAAGTGTGAGAATATTCCAGATAGTAATAAGGTTTTGACCAAAGTAAAAAATACATTAGTTTCATTTTTGCATATAAAGACTGATACAATAAACTCAATTGTTTATGAAATAGAAGAGATACCAAACATATCATCTAAGGGAACTTTCCTTATGAAAGGTGAAGATTTTACAAAAATGATTTCCGAAAAAACTAATACCGCTTTTACAATGTCCCACAAAGAAAAAACAAAAACATTCAATATCCCGCGGGATTTTATATTCATACGAAAAACAAAAGATGTTATAATGCTTATGGATAAATATAGAATTAAATATAAAGAAAAGCATGTAAAAGGGGAAAGATATTTTACGAATTATTAGGTTTTCGGGTAGTAATGTTGACAGTGTGGCAAGTATTATAAAAGGCAAACATTATAGATAAATTTATCATTTTTTTATGAAAACTCCCGTTGTCTCCGGTAACTTTTCAGTTTTCTCAAAAAACTTTTCTGCAAATGCAAGGTCTTTTCCTTCCAATATGATTGTGCTTTGAGGTATGGGTAGGCGGAATACATTTTTTTTGAGGGAAAAGTAAACATACAAAAATTCGTTTTCGGGTACATTTTTCAGAATGTAAGTGCCTTGTTCCAAGAGTTTTTGCCCGTATTGTGCTGCAAGTTTCATTTCTTGTTTGGTTGTAGGAAAACTTATTTCTATGGGTGTGTAGTTTTGCTTACCGTAATTGTTGAAAATCCAGGCAAACGGATATTCTTTTAAGAAATTGTCAGGCAGTTTTTCACCACTAGCAAATAATTTAAAACCTTTTTCGGGTGTACAATTTTCTTTATTCAATGCTTTGCACAAGTTGTAAAAAAACTTTTCCGGATGATTTTTCGACAGGTGGCTTTTTACCGTACAGGATGCAATGTATTCAATTTTTTTCAGTGTATCATTACTTATTATGCCTGCTTTAATAATCCATTCCTTGTAACTTTCCGCAGCCGAAAGAGTTTTGGTAAGTTCTTGAGACACTGTAAAAACAGCGGGTATATTTTTTCTAGCTTTATCTATTCCGTTTTTTATTGTTTTTGTGGTTTCAATAAAATTGTTGTAGTTTATTTGGTTGTAAGTAACTTTATCTTGCGAGTAGTTTGCCAAAATATTAAAAAAACCGCCGTAATAAGATAATCTGCTGTCAATTTCTTTGAAACCTGACATAGAATCTTCCCACAAGAGGAAAACCACGGGAAGTTTTTTTGATATTGTGCGGTTTATGGTTTTAGAGAGTGCCAGGTAATCGATATTTCCTGACAAATATAAGTTTACAGTGACTATTTTGCCTTCATCTTTCACTTTTCCCGCCGATTCTAAAATGTGATTTGCTATTACTTCAAAAATCATATTGTTGCGGATAGTTACATAATAAGTTTGCTTTTTTGTGCTTATTTTTACAATTTCGTTGCCTGTTGCTTTTTCCAGCAAAAAAGGTACAGATTGATAAATAAATGTTTCCTTTAACTCTGTTGCAGGCTTAATATGGCCTGCAAAATCGTGAATATTTGTAATTGAGATGTCTTCGGTAGTTGTATAATCGCATAGAATTGTTTGTATAACTTCTTTGTTTTTATAGGCTTGGAAATAATTCGTGCCATAAATTGCCGAAAAACCTGTTTTCAAGTTTTCGGACAGGTAAATTGCATAATATTTTTCCGCAATTTTTTCAACAAAATCTTTATATGTAATTTCTTCTTGTATCATTATTTTGATAAAACGGGTTACAAAATTAGTGAAAAAAATAAGAGATGTTAAAAATTGTTTGTTGTTGAAAATCAAGGTGTTGTAAATGGTTTGTTGTTTATATAATGTTGATTTGCAGATGTTTGTGAATATTTTAGTCCAGAAATTATTATTTTTGCCGTGAAATATTAAAGATTTAACATTATATTTGTGCTAATTAAAAGTTTTTCGGTATGACAGAAGAATTCAAAAACACAGAAAATCTTGAACACAACGCTGAAAACAGTGGTAATAATTCAGTTGAACATCAAAAAGCGGAAAAAGTAATTTCTTCGGAAGAAGTTGATAAATTAGCAGGGGATGAAGAACAAAAGCCCGCGAAAAAATATGTTTTGGAAGAAGAAACTGAAAAACTTGAAGGAATGGATATCGATTCCCTCCTCGAATACTTCGAAAACGATATACTCGAAAATTTAGATATTCGTTCTAATGTTCCTTTAATTGCCAAGATCGTTGATGAAATAAATGAATTGTTTGAAAAGAAATATAAAGAATATTTAAACGCACAAAAGCAAAAGTTTGTGGATGAAGGCGGTCGCCCTGAAGATTACAAACTTACGGCGGATGATGATTATTACCGTGAAAAGTTTGAAGGACTGTTAACAAAATTCGACTATGCACAGAAAGATTATTATAAAAAGCGTGCAGAATATCAAAAGCAAAACTACGAAAAGAAACTTCAAATAATAGACCAAATAAAACAGCTCGCTCAAAGCGGTAGGAATCAAAGAGAGGTTTACAATGAATTTAAGCAGCTGGAATATGCTTGGAAACGTACCGGCAGTGTGCCTGCAAACAAGTATAAAGACATTATGGAAAGGTATGATGTGGCGGTTAAGTTGGTGTACGATTATTTGGAAATCAGCCGTGAGTTGATGGAGTTGGACAGGCAAAAGAATTATGAAGAAAAAGTAAAATTGATAAAAATAGCCGAATCGCTTCCTTATGATACCCTGCCTATTAAGTCTTTTAACGAGCTGCAAGATTTACACAAAAAGTGGAAAGAAATAGGTCCTGTATCGAAAGACAAGAAAGAAGAACTATGGCAAAGTTTCAAGGAAATTTCCAAAAAGATAAATGAAGCTTATTCGGAATTCTTTAAGGAAAAAAGAAGAAAAGAAACCGAAAACCTTAAAAAGAAAAGCGAACTCTGTGAACAAGCCGAAGCTATTGCCAATGGTGATTATACAAGACCGAAGGAATGGAAAGCGATGAAAGACAAGCTGTTGGAACTTGACAAAATTTGGAGAACGATAGGACGTGTACCTAAAAAATATAATGATTCTATTTACGAAAAGTTTAGAAAATCATTTGACAAGTTTTTTGACAAAAAGCGTAAATTCTTTGAAAATTACGACAACATCCTGAAAGAAAACCTTGAAAAGAAATTAAAGCTTATTGAAAGAGTTGAGGAAATAAAGGATAGTGAAGACTGGAAAAAAACAGCAAATGAAATTATAAGAATACAAAAAGAATGGAAAGAGATAGGTCCTGTTCCGCAAGAAGAATCAGATAAAATTTGGCAAAAATTCAGGGAAGTTTGCAATTATTTCTTTGACAGGAGGGCAAAACACTTTGAAGAATTGAAATCGCAAGAGGTAGAAAATCTTGAAAAGAAAAAGGCATTGATTGAGAAGATAAAAAATTATACACCTATAGGAAGTATGGAACAAGACCTGAATGCAATTACCGAATTTTCAAAGCGTTGGAACGAAATAGGTTATGTGCCGATTGAAAACAAAAAGGAGATTAACAAGGCTTATTCGGAAGCATTAAAAGAATTGTACGGCAAAGCAAATATTGATGAGGACAAAAAAGCTCTTTTCATTTATGAGGAAAAAATAAAAGAGAAAGCCGGTACAAAAGGCTTTGAAAACTTCATTAACCGCGAAATGATAGCGATAAGCAAGAGAATAAGGGAATTGGAATCAAAAATTATCAAATTGGAAAATAATCTCTCTTTCTTTTCAAACTCTGACAATGAATTTTTACAGCAAATAAAAGAAAAAATAGAATCACAAAGGTCTAAAATAAAGTTTTTGAACAGTAAATTGAACATACTGAAAAAATATTTTAAATAATTACAGGCTTAAAATGAGTAAGTTACTGAAATACGTTTTGATTTTCCCGCTTTTGGCGGGAAATCTTTTTTATGGGTTTGCGCAATATGGAAGTGTTAGAGGGTTTGTGTATGATAAGAAGAACAGTGAGCCGTTGATGTTTGTAAATATCAAGTTGAAAGATTCACCTTACGGAGCTTCTACGGATGTAAACGGTTTTTTTACAATTAATAAAGTAAAGCCAGGCAATTACACAATGGTTGTACAATATCTCGGCTATCAAACAAAAGAAATTCCAGTAAAAATTGAAATAGCTAAAATTGTCAATAAAAAGATATACCTTGAAGCATCATCCATAAAACTTAAAACCGTTCAAATTTCCGCAGAGCGGCAGGAAATGAAAACTGAGGTAAAGGCTTCAGTTGTGAAAATAGCACCTAAGCAGTTAAAGCAATTACCAACCATTGGTGCTGCTCCCGATTTAGCCCAATACTTGCAAGTTCTTCCGGGGGTGGTATTTACAGGTGATCAAGGTGGACAATTGTACATCCGCGGCGGTTCTCCCATTCAAAATAAAGTGCTTCTGGATGGAATGACTATATACAATCCTTTTCACAGCATAGGTTTATTTTCTGTGATTGATGCAGACCTTATCCGCAATGTTGATGTCTATACGGGTGGTTTCGGTGCCGAATACGGAGATCGCATTTCTTCCATTATGGATATAACAATGAGAGACGGAAACAGGAAGAAGTATGGCGGAAAAGTAACAGTGAGTACTTTCGGTGCAAAACTTATGGCAGAAGGACCTATTATCAGGGATAAAGACGACGGCAAGGGGAGTGCATCATTTATTTTTTCGGCAAAAACTTCTTATTTGGAACAATCATCCAAATATTTGTACCGCTATATAGACACAGCAGGATTACCGTTTAATTATACAGATTTTTACGGCAAAGTAACAATAAATGCAGGTAAAGGAAGTAAAATTAGCGTATTCGGATTTAATTACAACGACAGGGTGAATTATAGTGCCCTTTCAAATCTTAAATGGAATGAAAAGGGTATAGGAACAAGTTTTTTGATGTTGCCGGCTTCTTCAAATGCATTGATAAAAGGGCATTTTTCAATGTCAGGTTATGATATTATGCTCGATGATGTTGACAATATGCCGCGTCAAAGCAGTATTAACGGATTTGATATGAGTATGGAATATAAATATTTTTTCGGTAAAGATAATCTTAGGTATGGCATTGATATAGAGGGGTTTAAGACTAATTTTATATTTTATAATGCATTAGAAATACCCGTTCAACAAGCAGAAAATACTACTGAATTCGGATTCTTTGTTTCGTATAAAAAAAATTGGGGTAAATTTATTATTGAACCTGGATTCAGAACTCAATATTATGCGTCATTATCTGAATTGTCACCCGAACCGCGTTTAGGTGTGAAATACAAAGTAAATGATAGGTTTAGGCTAAAAACGGCTTTGGGTATTTATTCGCAAAACTTAATTAGTGCAACTTCAGACAGGGATGTAGTAAATTTGTTTTACGGATTTCTTTCAGGTCCAGAAAATCTTCCTTCGACTTTTAATGGTAAGCCTGTGAAAAGTAAGTTACAAAAGGCAAAGCATGCAATTTTAGGATTTGAATATGATGTGTCAAAGAGAATTTTACTTAATGTCGAAGGATATTACAAAAAGTTTGACCAATTAACTAATCTCAATAGAGACAAAATATATGAGGATAATGAAAATAATGCAGATATACCCGATTATTTAAAAAAGGATTTTATTATTGAAACAGGTGATGCTTACGGTGTGGATTTTCTTACCAAATATGATTACAAGAGGTGGTATTTTTGGATAGTTTATTCTTTGGGCTTTTCACACAGGAATGATGGTGTTCATGAGTATGTACCGCATTTTGACAGAAGGCATAATGTCAATTTAATAGCATCATACAAAGCAGGAGAACTTGAAAATTGGGTTTTCAGCATTAGATGGAACTTCGGGTCAGGTTTCCCGTTTACTCAAACTCAAGGTATATTTGAGCAAATTCCATTTAATTCAATAACAACAAATTATGCTACTGAAAACGGACAGTTCGGATTTATTTACGGAGATTTAAACGGAGCTAGATTACCGGCATATCACAGGTTGGATTTTACATTAAAACACTGGATAGAATTTGTTAATACAACAAGGATGGAATTTGTTTTTACAATAACAAATGTATATAACAGAAAAAATATTTTTTATTTTGACAGGATAGGTCACAAAGCAGTATATCAATTACCTTTTATGCCGAGTTTCGGAATGAGTTATAAATTTTAAATATATGGCTGCAAATACCAAATACATTTTTATTACAGGTGGTGTAACATCATCTTTGGGAAAAGGAATTATTTCAGCATCGTTGGCTAAACTGTTACAAGCCCGCGGATATTCCGTTACCATTCAAAAACTTGACCCTTATCTAAATGTTGATCCGGGGACGCTAAATCCTTATGAACACGGTGAATGCTATGTTACTGACGATGGTGCGGAAACCGACCTTGATTTGGGGCATTACGAAAGATTTTTGAATGTTCCTACCTCCAAGGCAAACAATGTAACAACAGGGAAGGTTTACAAGACTGTTATAGAAAAAGAAAGAAAAGGTGATTATCTTGGCAAAACTGTGCAAATTATTCCGCATATTACAGACGAAATAAAAAGAAGAATAAAATTACTTGGTGCCAAATACAAATATGAAATTGTTTTGGTTGAGATCGGCGGAACAGTTGGCGATATTGAATCGTTACCGTTTATTGAGGCTGTAAGGCAAATGAAATGGGAACTAGGACCGGAAAATGTGATAAATGTACATCTTACACTTGTGCCTTATTTGTCAACATCTAAAGAGTTGAAAACCAAGCCAACACAGCATTCAGTTAAAGAATTACTTAAACTCGGTGTGCAGCCTGATATTATAGTGTTGCGGACAGAAAAGCCTTTGAATGAAGATATTAGAAATAAAGTGGCTCTGTTTTGTAATGTAAACAGAGATTCGGTTATAGAAGCCATCGACGCATCTACAATTTACGAAGTGCCGATTCTAATGAAAAAAGAAAAACTTGACTTGGTGGCACTTTACAAATTGAATTTACCGGTAAAATCCGATGCCGAACTGACAGATTGGAATAATTTTCTTACAAAATTAAAAAATCATAAGAATACGGTAAAAGTTGCTCTTGTCGGTAAATACATTCAACTCCCGGATGCTTACAAGTCAATCAACGAATCGTTTATTCACGCTGGGGCTATGAATGATTGCAAGGTGGAAATAAATTATGTTAATTCCGAACATATTACTTATGATAATGCTGAAAAAGAGCTGTCGGGATTTGACGGCATATTGATTGCCCCAGGGTTCGGACATCGTGGTATAGAAGGTAAAATCGTAGCTGCCAATTTCGGACGGAAAAATAATGTGCCAACTTTTGGTATTTGCCTTGGTATGCAATGTATGGTGATAGAATTTGCCCGTAACGAGCTTGGAATGAAAAATGCAGATTCTACAGAATTTAATGCTCAAACACCGTTTCCTGTAATTGACCTTATGGAAGACCAAAAACATATTATTGAAAAGGGTGGTACAATGAGGCTTGGTGCTTATGAATGCCAGTTGGACAAAAAATCTTACCTGTACAAAGAAGTTTACATGCAAGAGATCGTCAGAGAAAGGCATCGCCACAGATATGAATTTAACAATAAATATTTGAAAAATTTTGAAGAAAAAGGTCTAAAAGCAATAGGAAAAAATCCTGACACCAATCTTGTGGAAATAGTTCAAATAAAAGAACATCCGTGGTTTGTTGGTGTGCAGTTTCATCCGGAATACAAAAGCACGGTTTTGAATCCTCATCCGCTTTTTGTTGAATTTGTCAAAAAAATTATTCAAAATAAAAACGCTTCAAAATGAAAATTTATTCATATAACTTAAATGGCATTCGTGCCGCAATGAAAAAAGGTCTGATAGATTGGGTTAAAAATGAAAATCCTGATATATTGTGTGTGCAAGAAACTAAAGCACAAGAAGACCAAATAGACAGCAAATCGTTTGAAGAGCTCGGATACAGTACTTATTGGCATAGTGCCAAAAAGAAGGGTTACAGTGGAGTAGGTATAATTACAAAACCGCAACCCGAAAATGTTGTAAAAGGTGTTGGTAATCCGTTTTATGATGACGAAGGTCGTGTTGTCAGGGCAGATTACGGTGAGGTAACGCTTATAAATGTTTATCATCCTTCGGGTACATCAGGGCAAGAAAGACAAGACTTTAAGATGCAGTGGTTGGAATTTTTCTTAAATTGGGTTGAAGAGTTAAGAAAAGAACGTCCGTATTTGATTATTACCGGAGATTTGAATATTGCACACAAGGAAATAGATATTCACGATCCTATAGGGAATGCCAAAAACTCGGGCTTTTTACCGGAAGAAAGGGCTTGGGTTGATAAATTTTTGTCCCACGGCTACGTGGATACATTCAGATTGTTTCATACCGAACGGCAAAGATACAGTTGGTGGACTTACCGTTTTAAAGCAAGGGAAAAGAATAAGGGGTGGCGTATAGATTACTTTTTCGTAACAGAAAACCTTGTGGAAAAGGTTAGAGATGCCGATATTTTGGAAAATGTCGTGCATTCAGACCATTGTCCCATAATGTTGGATATTGACATTTGAAAAATGTTTGCTCCGGAATATTTAAAACAAGGAGATAAAATTGCAATAATTGCGCCTGCACGGAAAATTTCGGCAGTAGAACTAAGTTTTGCAGTTAAAGTTTTGGAATCATGGGGGTTACATGTTGTTAAATCACCGAATTTGCATAAAGAATTTAATCAATTTGCAGGAACAGACGAAGAAAGGGCAAGTGATATTGAGTGGGCTTTTGGCAGGAAAGATATAAAAGCAGTAATTTGTGCACGAGGAGGTTATGGTACAATAAGAGCACTATCTAAAGTTGACAGCGATATAATTTTAGACAATCCTAAATGGCTGGTCGGATATAGCGATATTACGGTTTTTCATTCTTACCTGAATAAGTTAGGAATTCAAACCATTCACGGAACAATGCCATTGAATTTTGAGGTGAATACTGCAGACTCCTTGGAAAACCTGAAGGAGTTGCTATTCGGTAATTCTCCGGATAAGTATGTTTTCGAAGGTAATAAACTGAATATTCCGGGAGAAGTTAGCGGTGAACTTATAGGTGGAAATTTGTCGGTGATTTACAGCATAAGGGATACAAAGTATGAAAATGACTTTGAAGGGAAAATTCTATTTATAGAAGATTTGGATGAATACCTTTATCACATAGACCGTATGATGATGAACCTGAAAGAAGGCGGTGTTTTGGAAAAAATAAAAGGTTTGATTGTAGGTGATATGCTTGATATGCACGACAATACCGTTCCATTCGGGTTAAATGCACAGGAAATAATTTTCTCGCATATCAAAGACTACAGAATTCCCATGGCTTTTATTAGAGGTATAGGTCACGGAAACAATAACCTGCCTTTGTCCCTTGGGCGTAAAGTAACATTAAAAGTTACATTCGAAGAATCTATTTTGTTTTTATAATTTAAAATTTATTATCTTTGCATAAAATAGAATGTTTTTATGTTAAGTAGGTTAAGCATATTGCTTTTTGTAACTCTTTTGTCTTTCTCAGGATGCAAGAAAACTACACCGCCCAAAGCAATTATAACTGTTATATATAGTGATAAAAAGCCTGTTGAAGGAGCATTGGTGAAGTTATATTCCAAGCCTGCAGGATCAATAGTTGATATGGAAAAGACAACAGATGCCTCAGGAGAAGCTGTTTTTGAGACAGATCAAGAATATGTGCTTAGCATGAAAGTTACTAAAGATTTGAATGGCGAGGTGCTTACAGGTACTGGAACAGTTGTGTTTAAGTACAATGAAGTTTTTGAGAAAACTGTTATGATAAAATAAAATTTCTAATACAATGAAAAGAATAATGTTAATTTTAAGCTTTTTTACCATAATTGGATATGGATGTAAGCAAGCTCCTCCTAAAGCAGTTATTACTGTTACCGAACTTAACGGTAAACCGGTTCCCGACGCTACAGTAAGAGTCTATGCGGGACCTTCCGATGAAAATACAGAAGGTAATGTTGGGTATATTCAACCTTACGAGAGAGAAAGAGATGCAGTAAAAATGACCGATAGTGAGGGTAAGGCCGAATTTGAATTTGAATATGAAGCAATTTATAATGTTTTTGCTTTCAAAATTGTAAACGGCGATACATTGAAGGGGACAGGTGCTGTAATTCTTGAAAAAGACAAAGTGGCTGAAGAAACAGTGATAATCAGATAAGATAGCGGTTTATGGCAAAACTTGTTTTGTTTGATTTTAGAAAGGATTTTGAAAATTTTTTACCTTTAACATTTACCAGACCAATAGCAGATTTGCGCATAGGTATAACCAGGATTTGGGAAAAGTGGTTGTTTTACGATAAAAATGCAGGGATTTCGTTTTTTACGGCAGAAAAATATTTAAGCAAAAAGTTTCCGTTTGAACATTCTGCAGATTCAATTTTTGTAAACAGTACTTTTATTCCTGATGAAAATCTTGCCAAAGCTGTTTTAAATTTAAAGCAAAATGAAGGCTTAAAAACGGGAGAAGAAATAATTGCTTTCCGTTCCTCCACTCAATTCGAAAAAATAATAAATAATAATGATTATTCATCGTTGAGTCTTGCGGAATTTCAAGGAGAAGTTTTGAAAATAAATTACCCGTGGGATATTTTCAGTTATAACGGAAAAGTTTTAGAAAGTGATTTTAAAAACATAACCCAAAATAGAAAAAGTCAAAACTTGTCTTGTTCCGTAAATGTCATAAACAAAGAAAATATTTTTGTTGAAGAAGGAGTAGAAATAAACTTTTCTACACTAAATGCACAAAACGGATATATTTATTTGGGAAGAGGTTCTGTTGTGATGGAAGGTGCTGTTGTTCGCGGCTCATTTGCATTGTGTGAATACAGTCAGTTGAAAATCGGTGCTAAAATTTACGGACCTACTACAATCGGACCATATTCTAAGGTTGGAGGTGAAGTTAATAATTCCGTTATTTGGGGATATTCAAACAAAGCACACGACGGATTTTTGGGTAATTCCGTATTGGGGCAGTGGTGCAATATAGGTGCAGACAGTAACAACTCCAATCTTAAAAATAATTATGACGAAGTGAAAATGTGGAATTACAGAGAAGAAAAATTTATTAAAACAGGATTGCAATTTTGCGGTTTGATTATGGCAGACCATTCCAAGTGTGGTATAAATACAATGTTTAATACAGGTACCGTAGTAGGTGTAAATTCAAATATTTTCGGTTCGGGCTTTCCAAGAAATTTTATTCCTTCTTTCAGTTGGGGTGGGGCACAAGGTTTTACTGAATATAAGTTGGAAAAAGCTTTTGAAGTTGCGGAAAAAGTTATGGCAAGGAGAGATGTTGAGTTTGATAATACCGAAAAAGAAATTTTGTCTGCTGTTTTTGAAACTACCAAGAAATACCGCAATAAATAATTTCCATGTATGTTTCGGCATACAAATTGATTAAACTATAAGACAATTTTTTTGTTTAACTTGTAAAAAGTTGATTATATGATAGATATGGATGATATGTTTTTTGGCTTATTTGAATCAAAAAATAATAGTAATGACAAGCTGTCAGAATTGCCGGAAGAAATGCCAATTTTGGCATTAAGGAATTTGGTAATTTTTCCAAGCAATATAGTGCCTGTTCCAATAGGACGGGAAAAATCATTGAAATTAATAAAAGAGGCAGAAAAAAATAATATACTTTTTGTTGCAATTGCTCAAAAAGATATTGAAGTGGAGGAGCCGGGTGAAAAAGATCTTTTTAAATACGGAACTATTGTTAAAGTACTTAAGACTATTGATTTGCCCGGTAGGGGATTAACTGCAATACTTGAAGGTATAGATAGGGTGAAGTTTTCGGGATTAACAGGTGAACAACCTTATTTGAAAGGAAGGTTTGAACTTAAGCCCGATCCCAGACCTAAAAGGAAAGATAAATATCTGGAGTCCAAAATTTCACTTCTTAAAGACGAAACCATCAAGTATTTCAAACTGGCAAAAGAAATGATGCCGGATGAATTGATTACTCCCCTGAAAAATATGAAAGATGAATGGCTTCTGGTAAATTATGTTGCTTATAATGTTGACATTGACATAGACAGGAAGCAAAAGTTACTTGAGATAAATTCTTTTTCGAAGAGACTTGATGGAGTGCTATCCATTCTTTTAGAAAAAATTGGAATGGAAGAGATAAAGAAAGATATTGAACTCAAAGTTAAAAAGGATATTGATAAGCAGCAGAAAGAATATATTTTAAACCAACAAATTAAAGCTATTCAAAAAGAATTGGGTGAAAATCCAATTGAACAAGAATATGAAGAGCTTAAAAAGAAAGCAAAGAATAAAAATTGGCCGAAAAGTGTTGCAGAACATTTTGAAAAAGAGTTGAAAAAATTGAGGGTTATGAATCCTGCAATGCCCGATTATTCAATGCAACTTAATTATTTGAACACCCTCGTTGACTTACCGTGGAACAAATACACAAAGGATAATCTTGATTTGAAGCATGCTGAAAATATATTGAATCGTGATCATTACGGATTGGAAGATGTAAAAGAAAGGATTCTGGAACATCTTGCTGTGTTAAAACTGAAAAAGGATATGAAAGCACCTATTTTGTGCTTGTATGGTCCTCCCGGAGTAGGTAAAACTTCTTTAGGGAAATCGATAGCTGAAGCACTTGGTAGAAAATACGTTAGAGTATCACTTGGCGGATTGCACGATGAAGCAGAAATACGAGGGCACCGTAAAACATACATAGGTGCAATGCCAGGTAGGATAATTCAAAATATTAAAAGAGCTAAATCTTCAAATCCTGTTTTTGTTTTGGATGAAATTGATAAAATTGGCAGTGACTTTAGAGGAGATCCTGCCTCTGCATTGTTAGAAGTGCTAGACCCTGAGCAAAATAATTCATTTTATGATAATTATCTTGAATTGGAATATGACTTATCCAAAATACTGTTCATAGCAACTGCAAACACTACTTCTACTATACATCCGGCTTTGCTCGACAGGATGGAATTAATAGAAGTTACAGGCTATACCACCGAAGAAAAAGTTGAAATTGCTAAAAGGCATCTTATTCCAAAGCAAATGAATGAACATGGAATGGAGTCTGTAGCATTTAGTTTCCCAAAAAATGTACTGGAAAAAATCATAAAAGATTATACACGTGAATCGGGGGTCAGGACTTTGGATAAGACTTTGGCAAAAATCATAAGAAGGTATGCTAAAAAGTTAGCTTACGGTGAGGAAATAAACAAGAGGGTTACGGTTAATGATGTAAAAGAAATATTGGGACCGCGTAAATTTTTCTCAGAATCATACGAAGGGAATGATTTTGCAGGGGTAGTGGTCGGATTGGCATGGACAGCATACGGTGGCAGTATTTTGTATATTGAAACCAGTTTGAGCAGAGGCAATGGCAGGTTAACACTTACCGGTAATCTCGGTGATGTAATGAAAGAATCAGCCACTATTGCATTGGAATATGTTAAATCCAGAAGCAAAAAGCTGAATATACCTTACGAAGTTTTCCAAAAATATAATGTTCATTTGCATGTTCCCGAAGGAGCCATACCCAAAGACGGTCCAAGTGCAGGTATAACAATGGCAACAGCTTTGGCATCGGTTTTTACACAAAGAAAAATTAGACCTTATTTGGCAATGACAGGGGAAATAACCCTTCGTGGCAAAGTTTTGCCTGTTGGTGGTATCAAAGAAAAGATTTTAGCAGCTAAAAGAGCCGGAATTAAAGAAATTGTGCTTTCTGTAGAAAATAAAACAGATGTTGAAAAAATCAAGAAAGAATATGTTAAGGACTTGAAATTTGTGTATGTAAACACTATTGATGATGTTTTGGATTATGCCCTTTTGGATGAAAAGGTACAAGATGCAATAGATTTTGAAGAAGAATTGAAAAAAGAAAAAGAAGAAAAAGAAGCAGCCAAAATATAATATTTATTATTTTTGCGACAGTAATTTTGGTGAGGTGGCCGAGTGGTCGAAGGCGCACGCCTGGAGAGCGTGTTCTCGCGGAAGCGGGACAAGGGTTCGAATCCCTTCCTCACCGCTTTTTTAACAAAAAATAAGAATTATGAAAAATTTCAAAGAAATATTGACTACGATATACAAGGAAATGTCCAAAAATAGCAACGGATTCAAAAAGAATCAGTTATTGAAAGTAATACAAAACAACGATTTAAGCAAATACGAATTTTATTACTATCATTGGGTGTTATCAATTTTGAAAAAACACCATTTTATTTGGTTCAAAGGTGATGATATAGATTTGTATTCGTCAGATGTAGTTATTTATTTGGGGTTCAAAGGAATGGGTTCTAGTGAAGAGGATTTTGTAAAGTATGGTTTTGAAGCATTGATGCAAGCATAATTTATTTGAATTTCATAAATACTTTAGAAGAGGTCCTTTGGCGGACCTCTTTTTTTATATATTACTTGTTATCAATGTGTTTGTATATTGTTGATAATTTGTTATTATAAAGTCTGCAAAAAAAATATAAAGGTTGTATTTTTGCAAAAAAGAAATAAAAAGGAAAGATGGGAAAAGTAATAAGTGTAGCTAATCAAAAAGGTGGTGTAGGTAAAACAACAACTTCCGTAAACTTAGCTGCCGCATTGGCAACCTTGGAATATAAAACATTGTTGATAGATGCCGATCCACAGGCAAACTCAACTTCCGGACTCGGTTTTGATCCTGAAAATATTCAACTTTCTTTGTATGAGTGTCTTATAGAAGATAAAAGTTTGAAAGATGTAAAACTGAAAACCAAATTTGAAAAATTGGAACTTATTCCGGCCAGCATTGATTTGGTAGGGGCTGAAATTGAACTTTTGGAACATCCCAGTAAAGAAAAAAAACTCAAAATGCTTATTGATGGAGTCAAGGACGAGTATGATATGATAATAATAGACTGTGCCCCGTCTCTTGGCTTAATTACATTAAATTCACTTACTGCCGCCGATTCGGTAATTGTTCCGGTACAGTGCGAATATTATGCTCTAGAAGGGCTGGGAAAATTACTTCATACAATAAAACTTGTACAAGGTTCATTAAATCCCGATTTAAATATTGAAGGATTTTTACCTACTATGTATGATTCAAGGTTAAATATATCAAATCAAGTATTGGAAGAACTGAAGACGCATTTTGATTCCTTGGTGTTTGATACGGTTATTCACAGAAATGTAAAATTGGCTGAAGCACCTAGTTTCGGGCAGTCAATTATTGAATACGACATAAATTCAAAAGGTTCTAAAAATTATTTGTCTCTGGCTAGAGAGATTTTGCAAAAGAATGGAATGACAAAAATGAGAATTGAAGATAAAATATTGTAGATTATGACGAAAAGGCAAGCTTTGGGAAAAGGTTTGGGTGCACTGATAGAAGGTGCAGCTAAAAAAGAAAACGAGGTAGTCGGTTTTATCAACGAAATACCTATCGATGATATTAAAGCTAATCCTTATCAACCTCGTACAGAGTTTGACAAAGAAGCACTTATGGAACTTGCTCAGTCTATAAAAGAACTCGGTGTGATTCAACCTATTACTGTAATCAGGGACAAAGACGAAGAGGGCAAATATATTCTTATTTCGGGAGAAAGGCGTTTTAGAGCTTCAAAATTGGCAGGACTTACCAAAATACCGGCTTATATAAAACCTCCCGCCGAAGACAAAGAAATGCTTGAAATGGCATTGGTTGAAAATATCCAGAGGGAAGATTTAGATGCCATTTCCGTTGCTATCGGTTACAACAGGCTTTTGGATGAATACAATCTAACACAAGAAGAATTAAGCAAAAGAGTCGGTAAAAAAAGAGCTACAATAGCAAATTATTTACGTTTGTTAAACTTGCCGGCAGAAATACAGATTGCTGTTAAGAATAAGTTGATTACAATGGGGCATGCTCGCACTTTACTCAGCATATCAGAAGCCGAAAAACAGTTGGAAGTTTTCAAGATGATTATTGATGAAGGTCTTTCAGTAAGGGAAGTTGAACGGCTTGCCAAAGAGTTGGCGGAAGGTGATAAAACTGTTATAGCTGAAAAGCCACAAATAGCTAAAAAGACCAAAAAAGATAAAGAAGAGTTTTTCAAAGATTTGCAAGATTCATTGTCGAAATTTTTGGGCTACGATGTGAAAATCAAGCAAAATAAAAATGGTAAAGGGAAATTGGAAATCTCATTCGGCAATGAAGAAGACCTTATAAAACTGATGGAATTATTTGACATGTTAAAAGCCGAATAATGCGCTTTAAAATTTTTGTTGCTATATTACTGTTTATTTTGCCGTTTTTGTTATTTTCGCAAGAGGAGGACACCACTTATAAGCCTACTCATTCTCCCACCAAAGCCAGTATAATGTCGGCAATTTTGCCGGGTGCAGGCCAAGTTTACAATAAGAAATACTGGAAAGTACCTTTAATTTATGCAGTTGGGGGATATTTAGGATATGCCGTATGGTATAATAATAAAGAGTATCAAAGATTTAAAAAAGACTATAAGGCTGTGGCAGACAATGATCCAAATACGGTTGATGAGTTTAACGGACAGGTACCTGCAGATCAATTAAAATATGTAAAAGACCAATACAGACGGCAGCGTGATTTTAGTTTTATGACTCTTTCTGTGTGGTATGTGCTTAATATTGTAGATGCCAGTGTTGATGCCAACCTCTATGATTTTGATATTAGTGATGATTTGAGTTTTAAATTTTTTGACAAAGGAAATGTTTTTACTTTGAGCTACAAAATAAAGTGATTTATATAAAGAAAAACAATTTTTTGTATAATAAAAAAGCCTCTAAACTTGAGAGGCTTTTTTTATGAGTTTTCTTATTTGATTATACTACCAACTCTTTAACTTTTTCGGCGGCTTCCGCTAATGTTGTGGCAGAGTAAATTTTAAGACCTGATTCGTCAATGATTTTTTTACCTTCTTCAGCATTTGTACCTTGAAGTCTTACAACTATAGGCACATTTATTTCTCCAAGAGCTTTGTAAGCATTTACAATACCTGTGGCAACCCTGTCTCCTCTAACGATACCACCAAAGATATTAACAAGAATTGCTTTTACATTAGGATCTTTAAGGATTATTCTGAAACCGGCTTCTACCGTTTCTGCATTTGCACCGCCACCTACATCAAGAAAGTTTGCAGGTAGTCCTCCGTACAACTTTATAATATCCATTGTAGCCATTGCAAGACCGGCACCGTTTACCATACAACCTACATTTCCGTCAAGTTTTACAAAGTTCAGGTTATATTTGCTTGCTTCTACTTCTGCAGGATTTTCTTCAGAAATGTCTCTCATTTCCGCATAATCTTTGTGGCGGAAAAGTGAGTTGTCATCGATTTTTACTTTTGAATCGGCTGCAAAAATCAAGTCATCCGATGTTTTGATTATGGGATTGATTTCAAACAGCGAAGCATCACTTTTTTCGTAAGCATTGTAGAGTGCTGTAACGAATTTTGTCATTTCCTTAAATGCTTTTCCGCTAAGTCCAAGGTTGAAAGCAATTTTTCTTGCTTGGAAAGGAACTATTCCAACTTTCGGGTCAATTTCTTCTTTGAAAATGAGGTGTGGTGTTTCTTCTGCCACTTTTTCAATTTCCATACCGCCTTCTGTAGAGTACATTATAATATTTCTCCCTGTTTCCCTATTTAGAAGCATACTCATATAAAATTCTTTTATATCTGATGGTCCGGGATAGTAGATACCTTGTTCTACCAATATTTTACTTACTTTTTTACCAACTTCGCCAGTTTGTTTGGTAACAAGTGTTCCACCGAGGATATTTTTTGCAGCTTCTTTTACTTCATCAAGACTTTTTGCTATGATAACACCGTGAACGCCTGTTTCTTTTATTGTTCCTTTACCGCGTCCTCCGGCATGAATTTGAGCCTTAACCGCCCAAACATCTGTGCCTGTTTTTTCTTGTATTTTTTTTGCAATTTCTACAGATTCTTCAGGTGTAAATGCTACACCACCTTCGGGTACCGATACACCGAATTGTCTTAAAATAGACTTACCTTGGTATTCATGTAAATTCATAAAACTATGTTTTTATTTTCCGCACCTAATTTAATAAGAATTTTTTTTTGTTGCGGAGTTATGGAACAAATTTGATTTGAAGGTTTATATTAATTTAAAAAAAGAAAAGTAAAATTATTCAAACTTATTTCTCCACTCACATTGAAACAATTCGTCAATATCTTGTTTCGCAGTAACAAAATCATGTTGCAAAATTACAAAGAACTCCACTCTCATTGAAACACTTATAAGATGTGAGACTTTTTAAACTGTATTCTTTTTGTCGTTTCATAATTAATTACATTGACAATCCTTTATTACGATTCTTAGATTGATTTTTTTCACCTCTTAATGAAAATTCCTCAAGTTTTTTTGAAATTTTGTCTTTAACAAATCTCCAAGATTTATTTTCTATGGATATAACATTATCTGTTGCTTCATCGAAAAAACCTAAAGCAGTTAAAGGAATAAAAAAATCATCTACATTATATTTTTTCATATACGCATTAAGCATTTCTTCTAAACTATGATAATCCAATAATTTTTCTATATCATAAAAGTCTTTTCGATAACCTCTGCCTGCAATAGCATTTAATTTCATTGCTGCTACATCCAGAGTGCTTGCCAATCTAAAACCTTTAATATTTTCTATTGGCTTTAAAAATTTATAAGGGTAATTTACAAAATCTACCTTTATATTATCGATAAAACAAAAAACACCCACTTCCGATATGCTGTTTATTTTAATATTCTTATCATAAGTCATTCTTAATTTTTCGGCTAATTTTATGTTATATATTTTATCAAAATTTCGATTTATAAACAAATCTAAATCATACGACTTTCTGTGGTTAAAACGGATGGCTAAATTTGTTCCACCTACTAAACAATAATTATTAAGAAAATCAAGATGCATAATGTCTTTTAAAATTGATTCCAATTTTTCGCTTACTGCTTTCATTTTAATATAAGATTAATGAAACTCTTTGTTGTTTTAGGAATTCCTCGAAAATTGTTAATTACAAACAAAATGTCTTCTTTTGAATAATATTGCAGCATAGCTGAAAATTCATTACCGGTTCCACGTTCAGATAATCTCCTAATTATATAGTTCCTATCTTTATCTACATCTAGTTTTTCAAAATCAACATCCCAGAAAGTTGTCT
>JALTDM010000221.1 GCA_027074135.1 Bacteroidales bacterium | reverse complement strand
GTAGCTAATTTAGCTTACGAAGTAGCATCAAAAATCGGAGCAAATGCTTTACTGGTAAAAACAGGAGCATTTTATCACGATATAGGCAAATTATATAATCCCGATTATTTCACGGAAAACCAACACGCGAAATTTAATCCCCATGAAAAACTTTCGCCTTTAAAAAGTGCATCAATTATAATAGGTCATGTTACCAGGGGAATTGAATTTGCTAAAAAACATAAACTACCTAACCAAATAATCGATTTTATCAAAACTCATCACGGAACCAGTCGAGTAGAATATTTTTACCGGAAATATCAACAAGAAAATCCCGACAAAGAAATAAATGAAAACTTGTTTAGATATCCGGGACCAAAGCCTTTTAGTAAAGAAACCGCAATTTTAATGATGTGCGATGCAATAGAAGCAGCATCTCGTTCGTTAGACGAATATACACCGGATACAATAGGAAATTTGGTGGATAAAATAATTGACAATCAATTTAAAAACAAACAATTTGACAATAGCACCTTGACATTACAAGATATTTCTACAGCCAAAGCCTTACTGAAAGTTAAATTACAAAATATTTATCATACAAGAGTAAAATATCCGGATTAAAACTTACCAGTCTTAAATGATTTAAGCATTTAAAATTAAACTTATAAAAATTTTAAAATACATTTGCACAATCAAAAAAAATAAAAATTATGAAAGTAAACATTTTAAAATTAGCTGTGCCGTTCATTGCAGTGCTTTTTTTGGCATCTTGCAACAACCACGAAGAAGAACTCAAACAAATGCAACAAAAACAAGACAGCTTGTTGCAAGCCCTCAACCAAAGAGATAGTGTGGTAGATGAATTTTTTAATGCTTTTTCAGACATTCAAGACAACCTGAAAACAATTAAAGAAAAAGAACATATAATAGATGTTTCATCAACCAATGCTGAAAATTCACCCGAAGCAAAAGAACAAATCAACAATGATATTCAAACAATCTACAATTTATTACAAGAAAATAAAGAAAAACTAATAAAACTTGAAAAAAGACTGAGAGGCGCCGGTTTGAAAATAAAATCATTAAAAAAGACTATTGCTAAACTCGAAGAACAAATTGCAGCAAAAGACACAGAAATTTCAGCATTAAAAACCAAATTGGAAAATATGAATATTCAAATAACAGCTTTAGAAAACAACGTTGATTCACTTTCTATAGAAAATGTTAAAAAAGATGAAACCATAAGCAAGCAAGATACTGAAATACACACAGCTTATTATGTAATTGGGAACAAAAAAGAATTATTAGAAAACGGAGTAATTACAAGAACAGGTGGATTTGTCGGTATAGGACGTATATCAAAATTGAGAGAAGATTTCAACAAAAACTATTTCACAACTATAGATATACGTGATGTAAAAGAAATTCCAATAGCATCAAAAAAAGCTGAACTCATAACAAGCCATCCTGCCGGTTCTTATAAATTTGTAAAAAACGATAACGGTAAATTAATTGAAAAACTTGTAATAAAAGATCCTGATAAATTTTGGAGCGTATCAAAGTATCTGGTGATAATGGTTGACTAAATATTATAAAAAAAGCCCTCTTTGTTGGGGCTTTTTTGTAATTCGTCGGACAGATGCAGAAACTTTTAAAAAAACTTCTCTTTCCTAAATATATTTTTTGGGTTGCTTTTTTATTTGTAATTATCTCAAATACCTCTCTTTACATTTATTCAAGAACTCATCCGATTCCTAGAATTCAATCAAGAAACGACGCTTCCGGTTTTTCGCCGGACAAAGCATATAAATTCATTTATTTTTTTTATTACACTGGGTATTTCCCGCTTGCTACATTAAATCCAAATCCGGAATATTCAAAAGAAGGAGCATGGAAAGAAATAAAGCAAAACGGACAAAACCTTATCATGGAATACAAACATTGGAGTAGATTGGGCGAGAACCTTCGCATAGTTGCATATATGCCTGATGCCATATTAAACGGCAGTCCGAAAAATCCTTCCATAAAACTTTTCAATGCTATAATATTCGTTATAGCCTTATTATCAATTCTTTTTGCATACAAAGACATTGGTAAACCCGTACTTGGAGCAATAATAGCACTAACTGTAAACTTAACACCGTTTTTCATATTTGAAGTGTATGGCAGAAACAATATTTTTGCTCTTTTAGGCTCCGTATTTTTGATAATAATAGCAATTAACTTAAATTTTATTTACCAAAGGCGAACAAATTCCAAAATTAATATCAAACAATTAATCATAACTTTAGCATCCGGCATAATTATAGGATTTTTCTCGGAAATACGAGGCGAAATTTCCGTAGTTTTACTTTCGGCAATTATTATTTATTTTTTCACCAAAACCAAATGGGTAAACAAAATACTATTGATTTTTTTAGTTGGGTTCGGATTTATCATTACTAAAAAAGAAGTTGAAAAATACTTTGATTACAAGTTTGTTCAAGCATACAAATTGGTCGAAAAATACGGAGGTCATCCTTACACAGGTAAACGAATAAAAGGACACAGATTCTGGCATCCGGTATTTTGCGGTCTTGGAGATTTTGACACAAAATACGGCTACAAATGGAATGATACAGTAGCATACAATTACGCTATTCCTGTATTAAAAAAGAAGTACGGACTAGATTTAAAATATGACGGGCATAAGTATTATTTGGACGAATATTATGACAAAGATAGCCTTTATTACAAAAAATTTGATGATTACGACGAATACGAAGAAGTAGTCAAAGAAAAAGTACTTTCAGATATTAAAAATAATCCATTATGGTATATAAATATTTTGATAAAACGAATAATTAGAATTTTTACCGTGACACTTCCCTTTAATGCTATGGGATGGATTTCACTGATTTTTGCCATATGGCTTTGGAAAAGAAAAGAATGGAGCCATTTAATTTTACTTACTTCATCTTTACCATTATCAATAATTTCTTTTGCAATTTATTCCGGGGATTATACTACTTACAATTCCTTTTTCCCAATATTAGGCTTCAGCCTTATCATTTACTATATTTACATTAAATTTATACTAAAATTTGCGTCCTATAATGAAACCTGAACTAAGTATAGTAATCTCGGTATATAACGAAGAACAAAACCTTGTGCCATTGCTAAAAGCAATTAAAACGACCATTCCCGTATCTAAAGAACTTATTTTTGTAAACGATGGTAGCATTGATAACAGTTTTGAATTACTTAAAAACCTAAAAATAAAAGAAGAAACATCCGACACCCGAATAAAACTTGTAAACTTCAGCAAAAATTTCGGACATGAAGCAGCTATGTCAGCTGGACTTAATAATTCCACAGGTAAATATGTGATTTGCATGGATGCGGATATGCAACATCCAACATCCGTTGCATATAAAATGTATCAAAAAGCTTTAAAAACAAATAAGGAAATAATTTTGGCAAAAAGAAAATTCAGAAAAGATGCAGGCATATCCAAAAGATTTACTACTTGGCTTTTTTACAAGTTTATAAATATTATTTCACCTTTCAACTTTGAACCCAATGTCAGTGACTTTTTTCTCATTTCTGAAAAGGTAAAAGACGTTATTATACAACAATTTACCGAAAGAAAACTTTTTTTGAGAGGCGTAATTCAAAATATGGGTTTTGAAAAAGATTATGTAGAATACGAAGCTATAGAGAGATTTGCAGGTAAGAGTAATTACAGTCTAACAAAACTTTTTATTCTTTCTATCGAAGCAATGGTATCATACTCAAAACTACCGCTTTATCTTAGTATTTATCTAGGATTAGGGTTCGGCTTGCTCGCACTAATTGTGGCAATTTATTCCATAATTATGAAATTCATAGGCAATACTCCTCCAGGCTATACTACTATTGTTGTTTTGGTTTCTTTTATGTCATCCATTTTGTTTCTGGTTTTGGGAATAATGGGAATTTATATAGGATACATATTCGAGGAACAAAAAAAACGTCCTGTTTATATTATTAAAGAAATTATTGAATAAAATTACTTCAGCAACGACACGGTTTGTCGCCACAAATTATTATCTTGCCAAAAAAATTAAAAGTTATGGCAATCAATGAAATTTTACTCAGACACACTTTTATTATAAATGCCCTAAAAAAACACCCTTTAAGTTTTGAAGACCTTCAATGGCATTTGGAAACACAAGGTTCTATATACGGATATAAACTTAGTATATCGCAACGAACATTACAAAGAGATATTAAACTTATCAGGCAAATTTTTGGTATCGAAATTTATTTTGATAAAGCGGAAAAAAACTATCGTATTTCGGAAGAGAATTATGAAAGAAACGAATGGATTTTGGATTCATTACATACTGTTGCCGCTGCTAATCTCGGATTGAATTTATCAACTTATATTTTGCCGGACAAAAAAAACTCAAAAGGCAAAGAATATTTTATAGATATGTTGACAGCTTTAAAAAACCGGAAAATTTTAAGATTGTTTTACAAAAAATTTACTGCAGAAACTTGGGACGAATACTATGTTGAACCATTGATATTGAAGGAGTTTCGCTACAGATGGTATTTAGTGGCATATGATACGAAAGAAGGAATTATTAAGACTTTCGGATTGGATAGGATTATAGAACTTGACCTGACTGATGAACCTGTAAGAAAATATATAAATTTTGATGCTGAAAATTTCTTTCGGGACTTTTACGGCATAGTAACATTAATCGGTGTAAAACCCAAGCGAATCATACTTTCCTTTAATCCAGTGCACGGCAAATACATAAAAACCGTTCCAATACACCACAGCCAAAAAATACTTATTGACAACGAAGAAGAAATAAGAATAGAACTAACCATAGTTCCTACTGAAGATTTTATCATGGATTTGCTTTCGCATGGAGACAATGTAAAAGTTATAAATCCTTCAAACCTTTTGATAGAGATAAAAACCAGATTGCAAAAAGCTTTAAAACAATATGAATAATAGCTATTATGTTTTTATCATCTATAATTTTTAAAACCCATTGGCAAAAACAACCTTCGAGAAATTGTATATACGGGTATAATTTATTACCCTTCGTCCATTCAGCAATATAGTTACAAAGTTGAAAATTAAATCAAAAAAATGTCTTTTCTTACAAAAAAGTATTTGTATATCAAAGTTTTTAATATTTTTGACCCAACCATAAAACACAGATAATTATGAAAAGAACAATAGTGAAAATGCCAGGAGATGGCATAGGAAAAGTAGTTTTGGAAGAAACTATTAGAGTTTTGGATGCCGCAGGTTTTGAAGCTGATTATGTAGAAGGTGATATTGGTTGGGAATTTTGGAGAAAAGAAGGTAATCCGCTTCCAGAAAGAACTATAGAACTTATAAAAAAACATAAAATCGGACTTTTTGGAGCAATTACATCCAAACCAAAAGAAGAAGCTGCAAAAGAACTTGCACCTGAACTTCAAGGCAAAGGCTATATTTACTCAAGCCCCATTGTAGGATTGAGACAAATTTTCGATCTTGATATAAGTATCAGACCATGCCACACTTACGAAGGCAATCCTCTAAACTTTATAAGAAGAGGTACAAACGGCGAAATAGAAGAACCCAAAGTAGATGTTGTTATTTTCAGACAAAACACAGAAGGTCTTTACTCCGGAGTTGAATGGTCAAATCCTCCTGAAGAAGTTCATAAAGCTTTTATGTCTCACCCAAAATTCGCAAAAAAATTCGGTATTGTTCCGAAAGAAGAATTAGCAATATCTTCTCGTATTTTCACAAAAAAGGCAACAGAAAGAATTTTGAGAGCTGCATTTGAACACGCAAAGGAATACGGCTATAAATCTGTTACTGTTTGCGAAAAACCAAATGTTATCCGCGAAACATCAGGAATGATGTATCAAATGGCAAAAGAAATCAAGGCTAAAGATTATCCTGAAATTGAACTTTGGAATACAAATATTGATGCTCAAATGATGTGGCTAACAAAAAATCCTGAAAATTACGGAGTAATAGTTGCCGGTAATTTGTTCGGAGACATTGTATCAGACGGATTCGCAGGATTGGTTGGTGGTTTGGGATTTGCCGCCAGCGCAAATATCGGTGATGATGTAGCTATATTTGAACCCACACACGGTTCCGCGCCTAAATATGCGGAATTTGATCCGCCAATCGTTAACCCGATTGCAATGATTGAAGCAGCTTGTATGATGCTAGACCACATTGGTGAAAACAAAAAAGCTGAAAAAATTCGCAAAGCTATAGCTGATGTTATCAAAGAAGGAAAAGTGAGAACTTATGATTTGCTGAAGATGAAAGGTGCACAAGATGTAATTAAAAAAGGTGCTGCTACAACCACTCAAATGGCTGATGCAATTATCCAAAAATTGAAATAAGAATTCTTAAATTTTGTGATTAACCGGACTTTGTGCCGGTTTTCTTTTAACCATAATTAAAAATACAAAACAATGAACGTAGATGTACTTAAACTCTGGAAAGAAGAACTTGAATGGATAAAAGACACAGAATTAAGGGAAAAAACCGCAAAAGTTTGGGAACTTGCCTTGGAAAGAAGCGTACTATCGGCTGACGACCTGAACAGAATACCTTTTACCCTTAAAGTTGACGGACCTGTTGTTACTTTTATGGAGCACAAAAGGTCTGTTGTGCACATTTCTAAAAAAAGTGCAGAAACCATACTTGAAATGTATAATGGTGCACTTCCTATAGATATGGACGTATTGATTTCAGGTGCTATTCTTTGTGATGTAGGCAAATTGCTTGAATACACTTTGGACGAAAACGGTAATGCAGTGGTAGGCGATTACGGCAAATATGTAAGACATCCGTTTTCCGGAGTAGCACTCGCTGCCGAAGCAGGCATTCCTGCAGAAGTTCAGCACATTATTGCAGCACACGCAGGCGAAGGCGATATGGTAACAAGAAGTGTGGAAGCATATATTGTCCACCACGCAGACTTTATGACATTCCTGCCGTTCAAAAACAGATTAAAACCATCAGGAAAATAATACTCAATATAAGGTCGCCTAAAACTGGCGGCCTTTTTTGTTGCACGGCACCCAAAAGTGTTTTTCAAAATCCACAATACAATCGTTTTCCAC
>JALTDM010000220.1 GCA_027074135.1 Bacteroidales bacterium | reverse complement strand
ACCCACTCCCCATCCGGATCCACATACTTCAGCGGGTTGTTTAGGGCGTAGGTGTAGCGGTTGTAGTTTTGGGGGTTGTTCGGGCTTTGGATATAGTTGTCCGGGGAGAGGAAGCGGGAGGTGAGCGGGTCGTACACGCGTCCGTTCATGTTGATAAGACCGAACTCTCGCAGCATCTCGTGCCCGGTGTAGCCGCGCGGTATGAGGTTGAGGCGGGCACTCTGGTCATACTGCCAACTGTGCAGGTTGCGGATGCGTCCCCAAGGGTCGTAATTGGTCTGTTCCCCTACCGTACCGTCCGCCTCTATGAGTTGGCAGATACTGCCGAGGTGGTCGGTGGTGGTGGAGTAATAAATGGTGATATTTACTTGGCAGTAACGCATTTCTGAAAAAGGTCTGTATTGCAAAGATAAGAAAAAACGGAAAAATTGTAACAAACCTCGCTTAAATGATAATCATACTTGTTTTTATTTCATTGCGATAGAATCGCAAAATATGATAACCACACAATGCAATAATGCAGGAACGTGGAAATTTTATGGAAATTTAATGATTTTTTTTCTTTTTATTTGTGTTTTTATATTTAGCCAATCTTTCAACCACTTTTTCGGTTGGAATTACAAATTTGCTCCAGTAAACAATGGCAGCATCGTAACCACCACTTTCCATTTTCTGATGCTCATTGAAAATATACAAGTATCCATTATCGCAAGGTTCATCTTTATTTAATATGTGTTTTTTTTGCATTTCAAAATATGGTTTTTTCCCAATTTCACCACAAACCTTAATAAATCCTATTTTCTTATTAGCAAAATCAAATCCTTGGGATTTACTTTTGAAAATAAAATTTAGAAATTCACTTTCGTATTTATTTAAGATGTCAGAGGTATCAGTTCCCATTTTATTCAAATTTTTCAAAATTGTATCGGGAATTTCATTAAAATTTCTTGTTGGAGAATATAAACCTTGTCCGTTTGCACACATAGTTAAAAATGTAAATAATATTACAATTATTGTTTTCATAGTTATGGTATTTGGTAAAGATAAGGATTTGAATAAATTCCTATTTGTCTAATAGTTAATTGTAAATTTAGCATATGAGGATGGAAAGCATAAATGGTAATAACTCCTGCTCTCCATAATGCTCTTGTTGTATGTCCTACACAACTATAGCGAAATATATCCCATCTAGAAATTGTATTAGCATATTTGTCCAGTGCATTTTTGCTTACATTATTTAAACGTATACTCCAAGTTCCTGATTCACCATAATACGTATCCCAATTTTTAGCCTTTTGAATAGATCCTTTCCAAGTTTTATATAAATTCCCTGTCTTTTCAACACCGCTTTCGCCTGGTCCTACCGAGATTATCCTATTTCCTTTCTCATCAGTAATAGAACTGTGTCCCCACCATTCGTGACCTTTTTTTGTTGAAGCAGAATTAACATAGATATTTTCACCTCCTCCTCTCAAAAATGCTACCATATCTTGTAGATTTGCCATAGCACCAAAAAAGTATCCTACATCTTCGTACCACTTATTATCTCCATCAAACAAATAGTTTAGTTCACCGGTTTCAAAATCATAAGAACCAAAGCCAAAATTTACACTTGGATGTATCATACCGTTGCTTAAAGCAGCCATACCTACTGAAAATGTATAAGAACTCATTATCATAGATGTTGTATTTGCCATAAAGCCACCTGCAGCAGCAACTTCTGCGCCAAGTGCACCGGAAAGTCCACCTATTACAGCACCACCCAACATATACCCATACATTTGCCAATCATTAAAATCATATCTTTTTGCATCTGCTACTTTGTAACCTACATACCCTCCTATAACAGCCCCAATTATTACAGGTACCCAAAAAATCTCCCCGCTTGGATCCACATACTTCAGCGGGTTGTTTAGGGCATAGGAGTATCGGTTGTAGTTTTGGGGGTTGTTGGGCGATTGTACGAAGTTGTCCGGGGAGAGGAAGCGGGAGGTGAGCGGGTCGTACACGCGTCCGTTCATGTTGATAAGACCGAACTCTCGCAGCATCTCGTGCCCGGTGTAGCCGCGCGGTATGAGGTTGAGGCGGGCACT
>JALTDM010000219.1 GCA_027074135.1 Bacteroidales bacterium | reverse complement strand
TATTTATAAAAAATGCAACTATTTGAAAATGATTAGGAATAAATAAATCATCTTCCATAATTCTAGAAATTTGGAAACTAAAATTATTTTAAAATAAAAGAAAGGAAAAGAAAAAGTATATTATTACTCAAAACCAAATACCAAAAACATTATAATGCCAATTAATAATGTTGAGAAAAAAATTGTTTGCGAAATAAGTTTCCTTTTTTTTAGGATTTTTACGGTATGCTCACTTACATAATACCTTACTTCATCTAAAAACAGTTCAAAAGATTCTTCATTTTTAGGCACAAAAGATATGGAGCCCGGGTCTATCGACAGTGCTTCATTTATAAGAGTTTTATCATCTTGTTGAGTAGTTAAAATAACTTTTATATGAGGATTTATTTCTTTTATTTTTTTTATTAATTCCACACCGTTCATTTGCTTATCAACCTTGCTCAAAAAATTGTAATCAGTAATAGCTATTTGAAAAATTGATTTCGAAAAATTATTTTTTTTAAGTTAATCCAAAAATTCTTCACCACCGCTAAAAGTTAATATTTTGAAGCGTGACATATTGCGGAATTTGGTTTCCATTATCCGCAAAAAAAGCTGATCATCGTCAATTATATATATAATTGTCTTATTTTCAATACTTTTCATAAATCATCTGTCCTTTATTTCAATTAAATCCAAATAATAATAATCCGACAGTTTAGCATCATTGTAGTCAGTATTTCTAATTTTTCTACCTGTTTTTGTAACAGACTTTGCCAAATTATTTTTCGGCTTTATCTCGAAAATATACACTTTATCCGGCTTAATTTTTACTTTTTTTATTATATCAGCCACAGTATCATTGTCAAAAGTTATCCTAAAAGCAAATTTGCCCGGATCTATTTCAAACTTCAATTCGTTATCAAATCCTTCGGAATACTCTTTATTACCAATATACATTTCAAAATCATCATACTTTGTTGTAATGTTTACTTCGGACTTTTGTGAGAATCCGCCAAAATATACAGCACTAAAAATCAAAAACAATAATACCTTTTTCATATCAAATGTTTTTTTAATCACTACAAATTTACAATAAAAAAACGCTTTAACAATAAAAGCGGTACACGAAAGTGCCGGCTTGTTTCGTTTGTATTATTTTTGTAAGTAACTTTGCATTACAATATTTTAACAATGAATTCTTTCCGCTCGGAATATTTGGAGAAAGCAGTAGAAGAATTGTCTAAGTTGCCGGGAATAGGCAAAAAAACCGCATTACGCCTGATTTTACACCTTATTAAGCAGGACGAACAATATGCCATTTCTCTGTCAAAAGCAATTGAAGATGTGAGACTTAAAACACACCGTTGCAAAATTTGCCATAATATTTCGGATAATGAAATTTGCAGTATTTGTGCTGACAGTAACAGAAACCACAAACAAATTTGCATTGTAGAAGACATCAGCAGCCTTATTTCTATCGAAAACACAGGCAAGTACAAAGGAGTGTATCATGTTTTGGAAGGCAAAATATCTCCAATGGAAAATATTGGTCCGGAAAAACTTACTCTCAATTCTCTTTTGCAAAGAATCGAAAACGACAATCCCGATGAAATAATTTTTGCTCTCGGCACTACCCTCGAAGCTGATGTTACCACAATGTTTATTTATGATATGCTGAAAGGATATGATAAATTGAAAATTTCTACCTTAGCCCGTGGCGTATCTTTTGGTGACGACCTGGAAGACACGGATGTTATTACACTTGGCAAATCAATAGAACTCAGAACGGAATTTGAACCTGAAGTATCGGAATAGTAAATGAAGCTCTCGGTTATCATAGTAAATTACAATGTAAGACACTTCTTAAGGCAGTGTTTGACTTCCGTAGTCAAGTCATCAAAAAATATCGAAACTGAAATTTTTGTAGTGGACAACAACTCCGCCGATGGCTCTGTAGAAATGGTAAAAAAAGAATTTCCTTCGGTAAAAATTATTGCAAACAAAGAAAATGTAGGTTTTTCCAAAGCCAACAACCAAGCTATAAAACTAGCCAAAGGTGAGTATATTCTACTGCTCAATCCCGATACATTTGTAGAAGAAAACACATTTACCCTTACCGTTAACTATATGGACAAGCACCCTGAAGTTGGCGGTTTGGGAGTAAAAATGATAGACGGAAACGGAGACTTTTTGCCTGAGTCTAAACGTGGACTTCCCACGCCTTTAGTTGCATTTTACAAACTATCAGGGCTTTCCCGACTTTTTCCCAAATCTAAGACTTTCAACAGATATTATTTGGGACATCTTGACAAAGATGAAATTAATGAAGTGGAAATACTTTCGGGTGCATTTATGATGATGCGTAAATCGGTGCTGGATAAAATCGGTTTGCTGGACGAAACATTTTTTATGTACGGCGAAGATATTGACTTGTCTTACAGGATTTTAAAATCCGGATACAAAAATGTTTATTTCCCCAAAACCAAAATCGTCCACTACAAAGGCGAAAGCACCAAAAGAGGCAGTTTAAACTATGTGGTTACCTTCTACAAAGCAATGAAAATTTTTGTAGACAAGCACTACGCATCAAAAGGTAATGTATTCTTTTTCAAAACAATAATAAATTTTGCAATAGTTTTTAGGGCACTGTTTGCCATATTCAGCCGCTTTTTCAGAAAAATATTTTTGCCCGTTGCCGACTTTGCCTTGATTTACGGGGGATATTTATTTCTTCTGGTGCCATACTGGGAAAAATTTTATTTAAAAAGCAATTATCCCGACACATATTTATATGTCATTTTACCAGTGTACGCAATTATCTGGATTTTTTCTCTTTTCCTTAGCGGATCGTATGACAGTCCTGTCAGCCTAAAAGATACGGTAAAAGGTACTTTTTTGGGGTCTTTGTTAATACTAATTTTTTATTCACTACTTAGCGAAAATTTAAGATTCAGCCGCGCATTAATTTTATTGGGAACAGTATGGGTGCTTATAGTTACCATTCTTGTGAGAATACTGCTGTGGAAACTGAAAATATCCGATTACAAAATAGCCGAATACATAAAAAAACGAGTGGCTGTAGTTGGTAAAAAAGACGAATTTGAAAAGATTAAAGCATTGTTGGAATCATTAAACCTTTCGGTTGACTTTCTGGGATTTATAAGCATTGAGAAGAACAATACCGAAGTAAAAGAATACATAGGCAATATCTCCCGCATCAGTGAAATAATAAAGATGAATAAAATAAACGAAGTAATCTTTTCTGCAAAATCTTTGACTTCGGAAGAAATTATCAGGCTTATGACAGAGCTGTCAAATTTGGAAATAGAATTTAAGACTGCATCACCCGACGGATTGTCCGTTATCGGCAGCAGTTCGGTAAACACAAACGGAGAAATCTATGTCGTAAGTTTCAATTCAATAAATTCAGCAAAAAACAAGCGGTTGAAACGCTTATTTGACATTGTCACTTCACTATTGATTTTGATTTTTTCGCCGTTACTTTTCTTTTTTCAAAAAGACAAAAAGAAATTTTTCAGCAACACATTATCCGTTTTAACAGGTAAAAAATCATGGGTAGGTTTTTATGTCAAAAAAAACAAAGATGTGGAATACGCCAAAATAAAGCAGGGTATTTTCACTCCCATTGATAAAAGAATATTAAAATCATTACCTAACAATGTAATAGAAAAAATAAACCTTAATTATGCACAAAATTACAGTGTGCTGAACGACTTGACAATTTTGCTAAAAAACCTTACAAATTTGGATGCAAATGAATAAAATTATCTCAGTCTTAATAATTTCCACCTTATTGATTTCCCAAGCAAAAGGTATAAAAAGGGATACAACTTATGTTAAAGACTTATCAAAAAACTTTATTCTGAAAATTCAAACATCAGCAAGGTCAACGGAACTCGATTTAAAAAACCTGCAAGTAAATAAGACCTTTGAACTAAAGCCAAATGATTCAAGATCTATCGGTTTGGCATTTTCATACAGATGGTTAGGACTAGGAATAGGTTTTACACCAGGCTATATGAACAATGATAATAAAATTTACGGCAAAACCGACAGGCTGGACTTACAAATTAATTCTTACTCAAAAATGTATTTGATAAATTTTTATTTTCAATGGTATAAAGGTTTCTATGTAAATAATCCCAAAACATTTGATAAAAATTGGAATTACACATACTATCCGACTGTGCCAGATGCTCAAATTGCCAATATGGGAGGCAGTTTTTTCTTTATGACCAATCCTTATAAATTTTCATTACGCAGTGTTTATTTGGCAAACGAAATACAAAGAAAAAGAGCCGGAACTTGGCTTATTGGAGGAGGCTTTAATTTTTCTGCAGCAAACTCTAAAAATTATTTTGTACCGGAAATATGGGTAAACAGCCCTATATTAGATACTCTTACCATTTTAAAGAATTATAGCTTTTTACAAATGTATGCATCCGGAGGCGGGTCTTATACTTTCGTTTGGTTCAAAGGCAAATTATTTCTCAATTTATATCTTATGTTAAACTTCGGACCCTATATAGGTTCTGCCGGACTTTCAAAAAACTCGGAATCTTTCAGCAAAGATAGTTTCAGTAATTCGTTTTCTACCGATGGCAGAATTTCTTTTGGCGGAAACATAGGTAAAAATAATAAATTCTTTTGGGGAATTTATGCAGTAGTTTTTCAATATAATTATCACATTAAAAACCTATATGATATTTCACCGACAGTTAAAAATGCAAAACTCTATTTCGGGTATCGGTTTATTTAACTATAAATTTTTCTGTTAAAAGCTTTCCTGATGACTTGTCGTAAATACTTATAAAATATAATCCGGCATTCAATGCATCCACATCTATTTTTATCCGTGTATTTCCAAAAGAATCAACTTTGTATTCTTTAGCAAATACTGATTGCCCTTTTGTATTTTTTATCAAAATACTTACATTTTGTTTCGGTGTAAATCCTTTTAATGTTAAATTTAATGTTGAACTAACAACAGGATTCGGGTAAATTTCAACTGATTGAGTTTCTTCAGTAGATAAGAAATATACAGAAATAATGTTAGAATATCTGTATTTGCCATCGAAATCGGTTTGCTTTAAGCGGTAATAATTTACTCCGCTGTAAGGATGATAATCAGTAAATTTGTAATTACTTATTGCGTTATAGTTTCCTTTTCCTTCAACATAACCCAACGGCACAAAATTTACTCCGTCTGCCGAACGTTCTACAGTAAAATAATCATTATTTATTTCGGTGGCTGTCTGCCAATACAAATCAACATTTTGAGCATTTTGTTTACCATAAAAATATACCAACTCTACCGGCAATGGATTCAAATCGGTTATAGATGCCAAAGTGAAAGGACTGAAATTAGTAACATTGTTAACAGTTATCGTTCCTGAATTTACATTACCTGTTGTACCGTCATTTCCGTAATTTTCCCACAAACTTCCGTTCCAATGTGCTATTCTAATTTCAGAAGTATTATCTATGTGACCACTTCTAGGAAACTTCCATGACAAAGTTACGTTCCATCCGCTATTTGCATAAATTTTATTTATCAACCAATATTCTTCACGACTTACATGGTTTAATGAAGGATCTAATTGAGATGTATCACCTACGGCATTTGGATTTATATTTGCATAATAGACAGCAAATTCTGTATTATTGGATGGTGCTATACCATAAGAATATGGAGTTAAAGTTAATGGTGCATAACGGGTATTTCCGTCATCATTATCAGTATTACCTACAGGATAAGTAAAAGCATCATCTCCGACTTTGTGCACAAAACCTTGAACATAAGAATTATCAGAAGCATCAGAAACAGTAGCATCATCCAATATCCTAAAGTATTTACTTGCAGTAGCCTCAACTATTCCATCCAAGAATGATACATTTCTACCTGCTAAAACTTCCACAATTCCTTCCATTGTAAGCTGTGGTACGCTAGACGATGTATTGTTTATAACAATATTTTGATAGGTAAAGCCGTCTGTACCGTCACCGTAATTTTCAGCAATTACTTGTTGCCCGAAAGTACCGTCTCCATCATAATAAACAGTAGAAGTATTTCTTGCATCCAACTTTCCGTATTTGTTTGGAGTTGCATTACGCAAAAAACTGCCACCTATGTGCAACTTACTTGCATTGTCTAGTCTTATATAAACTCGATTGGAAGCCAGAGCTGAAGTCATATCTATATTTCCACGAACATTCAACACACAATTATCATCACGCAATCTTACATACACCGATCTATCATTATTACTGTTGTTCAAAACCAGATTATCATAAACATTTATCCTGGCATTATCTCTCAGTTCAATCTTACCGTCTGTATAAGGATCATTGTTTTGTTTTTCAAAGTTAAATTCTCCATAAACATTCATAACTGCATTAGATCTACAATCAACAGTAAATTCTTCCATAGAATTATGCCTCATATGCAAATTATAAGAATGTGTAGCATCATTTTTCCCAACAGTGAAAACTGCATTATTATCAACTCTTAAAATAGTAGGATTATGTAATAATGTACTTGTATTATATATACGTGTCTTTCCTTGTATTGTACACATCGAATTATCTAAGAATCTAAACAAAAATCCGGCCCAGTCTTCGCTGGCATTTGAATAACCGAATTTTGCTTCTCCTTTACATAAAAATTGAGCATTATCTTCCGTTCTAAAATTAAATTCTGCTCCTTCAGTTTTATCTGCTGTAAAATTGCCGTTTATAGTTACGTTACTGTTATCATTAAATCTAATATTCATATCTCCCCAAGTAGTGGCATAACCTGAAGCCTGAATTTCCACATCTCCACCAATATTAACTGTAGCATTATTTTGTGTGCGAAATCTCATATCTCTAACATTAGATGCATACATGGTAAAATCTCCTCCAACCTGTAAATCAACTTGATGTGTTGTAATTCCTGCATCCGGATTTACATCAACAAAAAACTCTCCGCCGGAGTTATGATGATTAATATAAAAATCTCCACCTATAGATACTTGCGCATCCCTGTCAATTCTAACATAAGTACCTGCAGAATTACCGGTACCGTTATTATCTATTGTCAAATCTCCGGTTACAGTAAAATTCACGCCTGTAGATGATGCATCATCGGTATTTATGTAAAAACGTAATTCTCTTAAAGAACTGTGGTTTATGTCCAAGTTGCCATTTATAGTGGCACTAGCATCTCTATTTACATAAAAATATGTTCTTATATTATTTAACGGGCTATCGTTTATAACAGTTAAATCAGCAGAAGAAAATGTTGCGGAATTATCAATGTAAAAATAAAAATCTTGCCAATCATTCGTACAAGTATAATCAAAAGTAACATCTCCCTGTACGGAAAAACTTGAATTATCTCTTAACCTAAAATTTTCATTACTATATGTCGAATTATGAGTTATAATTGCATTTCCTGAAATATTTACTTGAGAATTGTCTCTCAATGATATTTCTGTTTGATTTCCATGTAAATTTTCAAAAATAAAATTTCCTGTTGTAGAAGTGCCACAAGATAAAATTGCATTATCGCTCATTTGAAGTCTTAAATTATTCTGACTATTATGATTCTGTACAACTGAAAAATTACTTCCGACATCTATTCTTGCATTATTTTGTAGAGTGATATACGTGTGCATCCAATTACCATCAAAATTCGTAATATTAATATCGAAATCTCCATTTGTAGTTACGGTTGAATTATCATACAAAATAAATCTGAAATTATCTCCGTCTTCTTTGTCAATGTCAATGTTATTTGCTGATATACTTGAATTATTACGTAAATAAAAATAAGATTGATAATCATTTGACAAACGAGCCTTAAAATATCCGTTAACATTAAGATTTGTATAACCTCTCAAATCAAGTTCAAATCTATTGCCTGCCAAATCCTCAATAGTAAAATTCCCTGAAACTACCCAAACATTTGGGTTAGATGAACTGCCACCATTTGTATAAATTTTAAATCCACCTCCCGTTTTTTTTGAAATATTCACATTATCACAGCTTATTCCACCTCCATTTCTTAACTCTATTTCATTACTACTAGTTTCCCAAGTACTGGCGTTTCTATAGTTATAAATTAAATTCCTTTTAATATCAACTCTTCCTCCATCTACATATAATCGTAACCTTCGTTGTCTAGTATTGTTACTGGCTCTGTCAAATTGTAAATTTCCCGAAATATTTAAATCTCCATACACATATAAATCTATATTTTTATCTCTATTGCTAGGAGAAGAAACTAACACATCACCTGTAACCCTCAATGACTTACCGGAAGGTATAGTTAAACTCGCATTTGCATTTCTACTGTCTGATTTTAATTCCAAATGAGCACATTGCGCATTCGATATGTTCACGGTAATTTGATACCCATCTATATAAACATTATCTCCCGGACCGGGATAATCTGCAGTCCAACTTGTAGAAATCCATGTTGATGGACTACTCCAATTACCATTTGTTCTTGCATAATAATCAACAGAATAAATATTAAGTGTGAAAAAAATAAAATATAAAAACAATAAAATATATTTACTTTTTTTCATATGATTTCAATCTTTTATTATTACGTAATAATTACGATACAAATAATTAAGTCATAATATTTTTTGATAAACAGTAATTAATTATTGACAAAGAAATTGATAGTATTCCATTTTTATGCGTATGAAATCTCTCTTTTACAAAAAGAATTAAATAAATTTGTTGAAAATTTTTCACAATGAATCTTAAAAACTTATTGAAAACAATAGGCCCAGGTCTTTTGTGGGCAGGTGCTGCTGTAGGAGTTTCACATCTTGTGCAATCAACACGTGCCGGTGCTAATTATGGATTCTATTTTGTTTGGATTCTTTTGCTGGCAAACTTTTTAAAATATCCGTCTTTTGAATTCGGAACACGTTATGCAACAGCTACAGGTAAAACTCTTGTTGACGGATACAATAAATTGGGTAAATGGGCAATAATTTTATATTGGATTCTTACCGTTTCTACTATGTTTGCTATCCAAGCTGCAGTAACTATAGTTACCGCAGGATTAGTCGGAAGTGTCTTTCATTTTAGCATGAACATAAATACAATAAGTGCCATAATTTTAATAGTAACAATGATAATTCTAATATTAGGCAAATATGCAGTTCTTGATGGATTAATCAAATTTATAATTGTTTTATTATCACTTACCACAATTTTTGCAGTAATTAAAGCCTTTTCTTTAGGATATCATCCTAATCCAGAATATACTCGTATTTTTGATTTTTCTAACCCTATTGACCTGGCTTTTCTTATAGCCTTCATTGGATGGATGCCTGCACCACTTGATATTTCTATTTGGAGTTCTTTTTGGTCTGTAGCAAAACAGAAAGACACTGGATATCATCCTAAATTGAAAGAAGCACTGTTAGATTTCAACATAGGTTATATAGGAACAATAATTTTAGCTTTGGGTTTTTTATCTCTTGGGGCCCTGGTAATGTACGGCACAGGTAAACAATTTTCGCCCAAAGGAGTAGCATTTGCAAGTCAACTCATTGAAATGTACACACATAGTATAGGTAAATGGTCATATTGGGTTATCGGTATAGCCGCGCTCACTACCATGTTTAGTACAACAACAACTTGTCTTGATGCTTACTCACGTGTACTCAAACCTACCACTAATTTAATTATAAACAAAAAAGAAACTAAAGAAGGCGAATTATCAATATTTTGGATGTCTGTTGTTGTTGCAGGAGCATTAATTTTACTTTTCTTTTTTAGCAAGAATATGCGATTTATGGTCGATTTAGCTACAACAATTTCTTTTGTTACAGCACCATTTTTTGCTATTGTAAATTACATTGTAGTAACTCACAAACAAATGCCAGAAAAACATCGGCCTAAAACATGGTTACGAATTTATGCATGGATTGGTATGATTTCTCTAACGTTTTTTTCACTATTTTACATTATTTGGAAATTCTTTTAAAAATAATCTGAAATCATTCGTTTTGAGATAAAGTCCCAAAGAAAGCTATTTGCAAATTTTTCATTATATCGCTATATAAATTAACTTTGCGGAATAAAAGTGTTTTCAATGTTTTATTTTTCTCACCCTTCAATATTGTGGCTTTCGTTGCTGGCGGCTTTGCCTGTAATTATTCACATTATCAATCTGCACCGGCACAAAAAAGTGCTTTTCAGCAATGTTTACCTGCTCAAGCAATTAGAAAAAGAAACAAGAAACATTAGGAAAATACGGGATTTGCTATTGTTGTTGATTCGTGTTACGGCAATCTTGGCACTGGTTTTTATTTTTGCAGGTCCCACATTGAAAAATGATACAAAAATCCAAACGGTAAAAAATAAAGGGATTGCTTTTTACATAGACAATTCTTTTTCTATGTCACTACAAAACAGCAACGGAACTTTATTGGATTTTGCAAAAACTTATACAAAAAAAATTGCATCTTCATTTTACAAAAATTCAACTTTTACCCTCATAACAAATGATAATGTTTACACAGATTTGACACTTAAAGATTTTTATTCGCATTTAGATAAGGTGAAAGTCAGTCCATCTCAACCGCAACCCGAAACTTTTTCTGTAATAGCTAAATCAAATTACATTGGTAAATTTTTCATCTTTTCAGATTTTCAGAAAGAAAACTTTTTGTCATTTATCCCTGATTCAGAGAGTGTTTATTATATTTTCCCCCTTCAAAGCAATAGTTTTTCGGATATTATTTTGGATACTTGCTATCTTGCCATGGCAGAAAATACTGCTTCAAACAGTTTGGTTTTCAAAGTTACTAACCGTAGCAATGCGACAGTAAACGAATTACCTGTCAAATTATTTGTAAATTCGGAATTGAAAAGCATAAAAAATGCAACCATAGACCCTGATGCTACCGTAACAGATACTATAAAGTTCACTTATTCGGGCAGTAGCGAAACTGTTCTCGGTAAATTATATATAGCCGACTATCCTGTAACTTTTGATAACACATTGTTTTTTTCATACAGAATTAAAAATAAATACACCATTGCAATTGTATCCGAACCGGACGGATTTGCCTCGTACAGATATGTGTCAGCAGTCTTTACGGGCGATAATAACGAAGCTGAATTTAAAATAGAAAAAATTCCTGTTGGAAAAATAAATGAATTGGAAACAATTAAGCCTGATGCGGTAATATTGGATAACTTGACTGACATTCCTCCACATTTTGACGATTTTGTAAGGCAACTGCTGAAAAACGGCACATCTGTAATATTTTTTCCATCTCCCAATGATTACAAAAGTTCATCTGAATTTTTAACATCAATCAGTGGTGGAAATTTTGCAAAAACAGACACAGGCAAGCACGAAATCAAAACGGTGGAATACTCAGACAAAATTTTTCGCAATGCAATTATCAAAAAAAAGAATGCCAAACTTCCCGGAGTAACGGATATTATGCCGGTAGAAAACCTGCCACTCTCATCATCGGTGATAATAAAAACACAAGACGATTTGCCTGTACTTTTCTATAACAAATCATACAAAGGTATTTTTGCAGTTTATCCGCTTGCAATAACCACAAACAAAGATTTTTTTGCTTCTCCACTCTTTTTCGTTTCGCTGTATAATACAGTAACACAAAAGCCTGCCGAAGGACAAATTTATTATTACTGTGGCAAGGCTTATACAATTACCCTGCCTGCAAAAATTAAAAAAGACCGAGTTATTAAAATAAAACCTGTTAAGAAAAACACGGAATTCGTACCTTACCAAATAAATACCGGCAATGAGGTAAATATAATATTGAAAGACAATGACATATTGCAAGCCGGTTTCTATAAATTATATGCAGATTCGGTAGAAAAAACAGTTGCATTTAACTATAACAGGGCAGAGGCGAAATTTATATTTTTGAGTAAAGACGAACTTTTAAACAAGTTCAGAGGAATGAATAATGTGAAAATTGTCGATTCAAATTTAAGTTTGCAAAAAGGTTTTAATCCGGTAAGTGACAAAGACTTAACAAAGTATTTTGTTGCAATTGCACTTTTACTTTTGCTACTTGAAACATTATTGCTGAAGTTTTACGGAAAAAATAAAGCTGAACAATGAAAATTACCTTTCTTGGAACAGGGACATCTCAAGGTGTGCCGGTAATTGCTTGCAAATGTAACACTTGCCAATCAAATGATCCAAATGATAAGCGGTTGAGAAGCTCGGTGCTGATAGAAAATGATGGAGATGTTTTTGTAATAGATGCAGGACCCGATTTTCGTCAGCAAATGCTAAAGTATAATGTAGAAAGGCTTGATGCAATTTTACTCACCCACGAACACAAAGACCACACAGGTGGGTTGGATGATGTAAGGGCTTACAATTATTTGCAAAAGAAACCAATGCCTATTTACTGCGAAAAAAGAACTGCTAATGCACTAAAATTGGAATATCATTATGTGTTTGCAAAAGAAAGATATCCCGGAATACCGGAATTTGACATACGGCTTATTGATGATAAATCACCTTTCAAAATAGGAAACACTACCATTACACCTATTAGAGTTATGCACCACAAATTGCCTGTTCTTGGTTTCAGAATAAAAAATTTTGCTTATATTACAGATGCAAATTACATTTCCGAAAAGGAATTAAAAAAACTTGATGGCGTAGAAGTGATGGTATTAAATGCCTTGAGAAAAGAAAAGCACATTTCGCATTTTACTTTAAATGAAGCAATTGAAGTAATACAAAAAATCAATCCTCGACAAGGTATTTTAACACATATTTCACATCTTATGGGCAAACATAACGAGGTATCTAAACTATTACCTGCAAATATCATTTTTTCTTTTGACGGATTAGAAATAAATTTGTAGTTATAAACAACTTTTTAACAAAAATTTTAGTCTATAAATAAAACTTTAATGGATAAAGCTCTTGACGAAATAATAAAAGGATGCAAGCAAGGTAAACTTAAGTATCAAAAAGCATTGTACGAAAGGTACAAAGACAAGATGTTTGCTATATGTGTCCGTTATGCCAAGAGCATCGAAGAGGCAGAAGATGTTTTTCAGGAAGCATTTGTGAAAGTGTTTAAGAATATACATCAATACGATTACAAAGGTTCTTTTGACGGTTGGATAAGACGAATATTTGTTAATACCGCAATAACAAATTATAAATTGAACAAAAAACGGTATTACAAAGAGGAAATAGATGTTACGGATTACGAAAGAGACAGCTTCGAAATAAACGAGTCGGAGTTTACTATGGATGAATTGATGAAAGCAATAAACGAACTGCCGCTGGGATATAGAACGGTATTTAATTTGTATGCGGTAGAAGGTTATAAACACAAGGAAATTGCAGAAATGTTGGAAATTGACATAAATACATCAAAATCACAATACTCAAGAGCAAAAAAGATGCTTAGGGAGAAATTAATGAAAATGGCAAAATTGAAAGTGAAAGATGAGTGATAATTTTGAAAATATATTTAAAAATCTGAAAGATTATGAGATAAAGCCTCGACCGGATTTGTGGAAAGGCATAAAAAACGATGTGGCTATAAATAATGCTGCCACAAAAATGAGAAATCAAAACATTACACCTTCCGCTCAGTTGTGGAACAACTTAAAATACAAATTGCTACTTATAAACTTTTTCAAATTTTCACCCACAACTTTTAATGTATATTATTTAGGAGTAATTTCGGGAATTATTGCAGGAATTTTCTTATTGTGGCCTAAAAATACAAGAAATACGACACAGACAGCAGAAAACATTATTCCGGAGCAAGTAAAAACTTCTCAAACGACTGAAAGTACCAAGAATAATAATAACAAAAATATTACAACGGCAAACTTCACCCAAAAAAATAATAAAAACGAGACTTCAGATTCTGAAACATTGTCAGGCACAAAAAACAATCCAACACCTGTTAAAACTCAAACCGTTGATAGTAGTAAGGGAAAGAAAACTTATGTGCGAACTAACAGCAAAGTTTTTGCAAAAAACATTTCTGAACCAACATTTACCAAAGAAATTGTAAAATCAGGTGTATATATTCCACAAGACACATTTATTGTATATGATACAATTAGATATTACGACACTGTACAAGTAATTCAACCGAAGATATTGGAAGCTCCTAAGTATGAAAAAGGTTACTGGTCTTTTTGTTCAACAGGCGGTTTTCTTTGGGATAAAATCACCCCTGTTTCAAGTATTCATTCAGGGTTGGCAAATGAAACAGATAAAACTATCGATGCAAAAGGACATTATACGGTTATGCTGGAAGGCGGTATGAAAGTTGCAAAAAACCTATATCTCGGAGGAGGATTGGGCTTTGCACAATACTTTGAAACATTCCATTACAACAAAACCAAATTTATAATTGATACGGTAGAAAGTTACAAATATCGTGATATTACATACTACGAATACAACCAACATAATTACATTAAATACGACACTACAGGTCAAGTTTACTCTTTGGTTCAAACAACCGACTCAACAACCGACACAGTATGGCAATATCAAATAGACACAATTGTATTTACAATAACAGACAGCACAATGGTAACAACCAAAGACAGTGAGTTGGTAAAAAAAGTTGATACAACAAAGGTTACCTATCTTTATAATTACATCAACAAATACTCTTATATGCGCATACCACTGTTTGTTGCATACAAAATAAACCTGAGTAAAAATTTTGATTTGAATTTAAAAGCAGGAATTGTCGCAAATATTCTTGTTAATGCCAAAGGTTACGGCATAAGCTATGGAGATGCTTATGATGTAGTGGACATAAACAAATTGCCTTTGGTTAAGTTTAATTTTGAAACTTATGCCGGAGTAGGTCTTTCTTATCATCTTGGAAATCACTATTCATTGTGTAGCGAAATTTATTACGGTTCAACAATTGGTAGTATATATTCATCAGATTATTATTTACGAAAGAGTTTCAATTCGGCAGGAATAAAGTTAGGCTTTAAGTACGGATTTTAAAAAAGAATGTGCACTATGAAAAAGATGATTTTGTTATTGTTTACGATTGTAATAAGCAACGGATTTGTTATGGCACAAAGCGGAAACGGCGGAAATGTAAATATGAAAGTGGAAGAACAGCAACAAGCACATTATCCAAAAGGCGACCAAGCTTTTTATCAATATGTATATTCTCACTTGGCATTCCCACAATGTGTACAAGGAAAAACCATTGATGACGTAGTTTCAATTTCTTTTGACGTAATGCCGGATAGTACGCTTACAAATTTTGTGGTAATGAAAGATGTAGAATGCAATATAGGTGAAATTATTGTAGATATTCTCAAGGGATTAAAATTTGCACCGTCAATACAAAACGGAACAAAAGTAAAAGAAAACCTTGTTTATGATTTTCCGATAAGGGTAAGGAATTAATTTTCACATAATTCTTTTTTCAGGTATTTTATACTTTCTTGTACATCAGGGTTATTTATTGCATTGTATAATGCTCTTTTATCCCGTTTTGTCAAATGCCAACTAAGAGGCACATGAACATCACTACTACCAAAACCTAAGTGTACCATAGAAAATTTACCCGGTAACAATTTGTAAAGAGAATTTGCAAACGATACATAATTTTGCTTTTGAACATTCAAATAATCGGCAAAAACACTTCCCAGTGGTCTCAATATATTTTCTACAGGCTTTGATAAATATTCGTATTTCACCTTTGAATTTTCATCCAATCTTATAAGTATAATGCCGGAGGTGTTCTCTTCTATCCAATCTTTGAATTCAGTGATAAACAGATAAGATGAAACCAACCCGTAATTGTCGTTAAGACCTGCATCCAGAATATACAACATAGGCTTACCCGGCATCTGTACATCAGGACTGACATAAGGAAAGGTTGCATTCATTCTCAAAGCAGTAAGAAATCTTAAACTGTCTGCGTCAAAATCGACATAATTATGCCTCAATTCAATATTTCGTATTTTCATATCTTTTGTTGTCCTCGTCATATAAGAGATGCCAATTGATGAGATATAAAGCCTTGAACCTACATTTTCGATAGAAGGTGTTATCATCATTATAGGAATTAAGCCTTCGCTTACAGGCTTTTTATACGCTGCCAGCGGTTTATCCATAACTCCACCCAGATTATCATTTAACGTTTGTTCAAAAATATATGCTCGGTCTTTAAAATATTTTTCCCCTTTGTAAGTAAAAGTTTGCAAGCGGAAAAACCAATCACTCATGGAAAAAGTATAAAAAATAGGATTCAGAATATCTTTTGCCATTCTGTTTGCTTTTTCCAATGAATAAGTTGCTCTCTCTTTCCCTTGAATATACCTTAAATAATTTTCACGCAAATATGCTGCCCCTACCATTCCTCCCGAGGCACCTGTAATAAGCTCTATGTGTTGCATTAATTTGCCGTCCAGCAAACTGTCGATATAACCAAGTACATAATATGTCCACACAGACATTTTTATACCGCCACCACTTGTGGAAACTATCACCATTTTAGGCTTATAGTTTTTTGCTCCCTTCGGTGTGTTTTTAATTTTCCACTTATTCAAAATTTTTATAGTATTCAAAGAATCTTCGGTGTAATCTCCGTGTGAAAAAATATCAATTTTTTTGTCTATCGAATAATTTAATCCATAAGCGGATTCATTATACTTTAACATATTAAATGGAGAGTAATACGCCAGCAATAAAATAACAATAAACACAACTGTTACGGTCCAAGCCTCGAAAATTATGTAAAACAAACTGACGATAAGCAATAAAACCGTAAAAAACACCATAAAACTTGCACCTGCAGGCATTATAAGTTCAGGTACATCTTTTAATAATCCCCTTAATATTATAAAAGCAAGAATAACAACTACATAAATAAAAGCATTTATGTGTTGGTATTGAAAAACCCTCTTGAATTGTTCGGCAGAATAATGTGAAAATAATCCTACACGTCTGATTTTAAAAGGAGAAAACAAATAAAATTTTACCTTGGTTTCTTTTTGATGATATATGGGTGATTCTTTTATTTTTCTGTCTGCATTCCTTTTTAATAATTTGTCAATAAAAGGAATACTGCTGAAATATTCATAATTAAACCGGCTTTTCAACATTTTGAAAGAACGAGGCATAATTCTTACCAAGAAATAAAAAAAACCAAAGGAGAATAATATAAAAAATATTACACCTAGTATAAACATCAATAAGTTGACAATTATATTCCCTGTAGGCAATAATTCGTAAATCTTTTGAAAATAAGCACTTTGTATTAAAAAAATTACAATGTATATTAACGGTATAACCGAATTATTTAATGAATAAGTTAAAAACGGCCTTGAAAACCTTATAACAAAAGGATGTCTATGTGCCATATTGATATAAGATGCAATATGAAAAGCCATAATAAAACTTCCTGTAGCCAATCCTGAAAACAAAAACGCTATAGCATTTACAGACCCCATATATTCGGGAACAAGATAAAGAGTGGGTATTCCAAACTTTTCACCGGTAATATTAAGAATAAACAAAAAAGGTAATAACCAAGAAAGAAGTATTAATTTGTTATACCTAAGGTAATCGAACAACAGATAAACAGGGAAAAATGAATAAACCTTATTGAATATTTTTATGATAGCTTTCATTTAGCTACTTGCCAAAAGTTTTCATAAATGTAATAAAAATTTTTAATAAAACTTTTTAGCAACATTTTTTGCTATTCCAGGTATAACCTTACCGTCTGAAACAAGAACAGAACCTTTTTCGATTAAATGGTTCATAACATAATCGCTTATATTAACATTTTCAATAAAGATTTTAGCCGGACCGTATTCAGGTTTTTTGGTAAAAGCGGTTAATCCGTAAGTTATATCTTTAATTATTGTATTTTCTACTGTTACATTAGATTTGTCTTTTGAGGCAATACCGATATTTGCCCCATCTATCACGCAGTTTTTAACCTTTACAACAGAAGCTTCGCCTCCACTAATACCTTTGTCACTTGCAGAATTAATGGTGCAATTTATCACATCAATCTTACTGGTTGAAAAATCCAATGCATCGTTGCCTAAATTTTTGAAAACAGAATGTGAAACAATGCCATTACTAAAATCCGAATCGAATGCATCGGAAAAAGTATTTGAAAAATGCGAATTTTTTAAAACGAAATTAGTCCGCACAAGGTTTAAATCGTCTTCGCATACATTATCTGTAAATGATGAACTTTCTATATAAACATTTGATTCGTAAACCGTAACCGCACCCGAAAGTGCCCAGCCTTTGTAATCAAAAGTGTTTAGTCCCTTAAATTCAACATTATTGAATACTACACTATCAGCTTGTAGTACGGTGAAACCTTTTGCCGTGTTATCTTTTGAGTGTATTTTTATTTTTTTGTTAGGCAAACCTTTCATGAAAACAGACGAATATGACAAAAATCCTCCACCGTTTACAAAATCTATGTCTGTACCGGGTTTAAATACAACTTTGTAGCCTGCAGGAATAAGAATAATTGAGCTGATTTTTTGTTTGCCTCTGAAAATTACACTGTCATTTGATACCGTATAATATGGCTCATTTGGAAATTTATTGTTTTGTTCCAATTCTTGTCGGGGTGTCCAAGCCGTAGGTTCCGGCCATTGCATAACAGGAACTTTATACTCTTTGTTTTTATATTTTACAATAACATTTTTTACTTTTTTCAAATTAAATTTGATATCCCTTTTGTAGTCACCGCTTGCAAATGGCGGAATAAAAATATCGTTAATCTTTTCTTTGTTTTTACTGCTTTCTACGACAGAAATAATTAAGGTATCAGTGAAATAATTCACTGCCTTTAAAGTTGTTTTATTTTGTTTGTAAATATTTAAATAATCCGGGATAAATCTTTCATCAACAACACAAGCTGCATAATTTTCAGGTTTTATTTTAGGAATCAACAAAGAATCGTACTTATTTTGTTTTATGCGGTTTATGTACTCGGGCAATTCTTTTCTTACAGCTTTTGCATTCTCATAAATTCTTTGCTTATTGAATTTTGCTTCAGGATATTCCGGCAACAGTCTTTTTTCATTTTCTTCCAAAGAAGTTTTTGTGGCTGCAAATAAGCTGTCAAGAAATTCTTTTGATGAATATTTTTTCAAGTAACTAACATATTTTTGTCTAAATAATGAATCTTTCAACAAATAAAGATTTACAATGGATTCAGGCTTGTAATGCAAAAGATTTACATTACCGAAATTACCATAAATATATCTTCCTCCGAAAAGGTTGTATATGCCGTCACCGTTTACATAATTATCATAAGAAACATATTCAAGTTTGCAGAGAATAGGATTGTAATAGTATCTTTGATTATGCCATCTTAATCCATGCCAGCCTTGAAAAACATTTACTAGTGCAAAAAACTTTGCAGCCTTGTCAACATCAAAAATGTCGGAAAAAGGAGCGAGACCGTATTTATGTTGAAAAGCAAGATTTTGTGCTATTTTAAACTCAGTTGCAAGTACTTTATTTTTCAAAGTTTTTTTTGCATTGAAAGGAAGAATTTTTGCAGCTTCATAAATAGGATAAAACAAATTGGAATCCACTTCGTTAAACTTCAAAATCATATCCCAGAATGCATCTTCACTAAATTTCAATATAGGGCTTTCCCTTCGTTTTGCAGATTCAACGAGTTGTTTTTCAAAATGTTCCTCATAAGCATAATAACCCATATAATCGTCATTAATTTTTCCTTGAACAAACCCGTATCTAGGAGCGAGCAATCCTTCTTTTCTTAATGTTCCATAAAACAGCCATTGATCAAGAAAATGTCTAACCGAAGGTTTTTGAATGGAGAAAACCTTCATTCCTTTGAAAGCGGCATTATTGCGTATTTTTATTCTAAACGATTTTTTTCTTCCACTGATGTGGTCAAGCCAGTCCCCCTTAATTCTTAACTTAGTTTTATAAACTTCAGAATTGTAAAAAACCATTGCTTTAATCCACTTCTTTTGATTAATTATACCTTCTTTTTTAGCTAATCTAACTACTTTATCAAGTTTCTTTTGAGCTTTTTTGTTTAAGTGAATGATAAGTAAAGGATCTTTCTTATTCTTTATTGCTGTATAATCTAAAACATGCATCTCAAAATCATCTAAGTATGCGGGTTTCTTGGATCTATTCCAAATATAAATTGTTGCTTTAACAATTTTTGGGGAATCACTTGGCAAATAAAATCTCATTAGCAAAGTTCCCCATTCTTTAGTATTTTTCCCATTTATAATTAAATTACTTTTTTCATAAAAATTTAACTTAGGTATGGAAACAACTAAATATATT
>JALTDM010000218.1 GCA_027074135.1 Bacteroidales bacterium | reverse complement strand
CCATAAAGAAAATAACGATAAAATAAATACTATCCAAAATTTTATATTGTATTCTACTTTAGAATAAATAAGCCTTACTAGAAAACTTATATTAAACAAAAAAGCAATTATATCAGGGAAACTATAAGTATTCACTTACTTAACATTAAAATGCTAAAAATAATCTATTTTTCACAAATAGAAAAAACTCAATCAACAAAGCTCATAAAACAACACTTATACAAACTTTAAAATAAAAAATACAAAGCCAATTTAATAGCAATGCCAATAAAAAAAATCCAAATTAAATTCAATTTTGTATATCTCACCAAAATAAAACTACCTACAGCCCATATATACATTGACGGTTCTTTAAGGCTTGTTTCCCCCAGACTCAATAAAACCCATGCGAGCATACCCGTAAAAGCTCCCATTATGCCTGTAATGGCCCTCTGAATCCACTTATTTGTTCTAACTTTTTCATATAATTCCGTAGCAACCAAAGTATAAAAAAACGAAGGGAAAAACATTCCAAACGTTGCTATTGCACTACCCCAAATACCTGCAACTTTATATCCGATAAATGTTGCTGTAATTAAAAATGGTCCGGGTGTTATTTGCCCAAAAGCTATCCCATCCGTAAACTCCTTCATTGTAAGCCAATGATGTGAAACCACCGCCTCTTGTTGTAAAAGTGGCATAATTGTAAAGCCGCTGCCAAAAGCTACAGCACCTATTTTAAACATTGAAAACAGTAATGTTGAAATTCGGGAATGAAATAATATTCCTAAAATTATCACAAGTACAAATACAACACCGGTAACAACTATCCAAAACACTCTTTTTTTTATATTACCAGGTAATTTTTTTGTTAAATCATTTTCCTCTTCAGCGGCATTCTTTTCTTCATCTTCTTTTTTAATATAATTAAAACCAATACCTAAAACAATTGCAGTCAAGATAATTATTAACGCATTAACACGAAAAAGTAAAAGTAAAAAAGCAGTACCCGCAATAATCGCCAATTTAAGATTTTTGACATATCTGGCTCCAAAATCCAAAAAGATATTGAACACAACACCTACAACCATAGCATCCAAAGCAAAAAAGATAGGCTTTACCCATTCTACCGTACTATAAGTAAAATACAACCAAGAGAAAAAAACAATCAACAAATACGACGGCAGTAAAAAGAAAAATGAAGAAATAAGACTACCCCAAAAACCTTTCAATTTATAAGAACAGTATATTCCCAAATTAAACATAATAGGACCCGGAAAAAGTTGAACCATTGCAATTCCTTCTTCCACATCTTTTTTCGAAAGCCATTTATTATTTATAATAACTGCTTTTATTTGCTGCAAAATAGCCATACCGTATGCAGTAAGACCTATTTTGAAAAAAGCAAATACTAAATTAAAAAATGTAATATCTTTTTTCTTTTTATTCATATCCGTTAAAAAATTGCTTTTACAATCAACTTTATTGCCATAAAAAGCAAAATTAGTCCTAATATCTTTTTTATAGTTTGATGATTAAGTTTGTTATGCATAAAATGAGTTCCTGCTACAGCACCAATTATTCCTCCTATAGATGCCACTAAAACAATTTCCCAATCTACACTGCCCATTGCCCAATACGTGAGGAACCCGGAAAAAGACGAAAATGGCACGACAAAAGCCGTTATAGCTGCAATCTTTTTAGGATTATATCCCAATATAAGCATAAGAGGCGAAATAATACCTCCGCCACCTATACCAAGTAATCCAGATAACAATCCTGCAAAAGCCCCGATAAGCGATAGTTTTACATAAGGTCTGTCCGTACGGTATTGATCTTCATCTTTCTTTTTGTGCAACAGAAACATAAACCCCGAGAACACAAGAAAACCTACAAATAACCATAAAATTACATTACGTGAAAAATATTTGGAAATATAAGCACCAAATGCTGCAAAAACAAATGAAGAGATAATTATAGGAATTCCAATCTTAAAATCAAGCCTTTTATTTCTTATGTTATTTACACTTGCACTAGACAAGCTTACCGTATTAAAAAACAAGCCTACCGGTTTGGCTATATTAACGGGTATTCCCATCATTACCAAGATGGGAATCAAAACTATAGCAGCACCTACTCCGCCCAAAGCAAAAATAAATGCTGCAACCATAGAAATCCCGAAAATCAATAAATCAGTCATTTTTTAAATATTCATTTAAAATAATTATAAATTCTTTTTCTGAAAAAAATCCCGTATGCCTGAATACTTCAAGCCCATTTTTGTTAAGAACAATCTGAGTAGGTATCATATTCACACCGAAATACTTTGCAATAACCATTGTACTGTCATTTACCAACTTATATGTAATTATTTTCACCTTACCGGCATAAACCTTTGCAATCTTACTCAGAACCGTGTCCATTCTCAGACAGGGCTTACAGCCATTACCACTTAATTCCACCACAGTTAATTTATAATTTGTTTGCCTATTGGCATAATCAAATTGAGAAAAAAACTTGATGCTGTCATTTGGAACTACCACAGCACTATTATGCCTGAGCATATAGTTGGTAACAAAACATGTAAGTTTGTCTTTTTTGAAAAAAAGAATTAAAAGCGCAATTAGCACTAATGAATAGAGTACAATTTTTAACCTTCCGTTTTTCATTTCATTAACAAATCTGTAAGTTTACTTTTCAAGAATTTATGTTTTGGAACATAACCCTCATAAATTTTCACACCGTTTACAAATAGCGTCGGGAAAATCCAAGCCCGCAGTTTCAACAAATCATCAATCTCGGTAACTACCTCAAAATCAACAATAATATCTAATTTCTCAATAATTTTTTTAATGTCATCTATAATTCTCCTGCACTTTTTGCATTTTGCGCTCGGGCACAAAAGTTTTATTTCTGCGTGTTTGTTATTCATCTTCATCCATTCGTTTTATAATCCCGCTGACTTCTGCAGCCCTCATCATCGTATTGGTTATTGTTCCGAACTTCAAAATATTTTTGTGCCACACATTCAGTTTTTTATCTTCAACATCTGTATCAATCTCAAGCACATATTCTATCTTGGTAATAACAGGCGGAACATCTGTTCTATAACCTTTAACGACAACTTTTGCTTTTCGATAAGGCAAATGCAACCGTTGTGAATAACGTTCGACATTTTTCAGCACACAAGCAGAAAAAGACATCAATAACAACTCAGCGGGATTGGGCAAAATTCCTTTATCCTCTGAAGCCGCATCAAACCTGACTGTTGTTTGCTTAACATAAGCATTCGCATCACCTCCCGCCACACCTTCTGCCTTTACTTCATATTCACGCATATTTATATTTTTTCTCAGTCAAATTTACACTTTACTTTTTATTTCCGTATATCAATTCATATAATTCTACTATTCTCATACCAGTGTAATGCGCATCTCTGATAGACAGAGGATCAACTTCAACATCTCCCATCTCAGTAAAAGAGTAACCTAAAGCACCACTGCCACCAAGTATCATCCTGTGCCTGAGCATAAAAGCATGAAGTGTATTCATTGTGCTTTCTATATACCTGCGTCCGGTAACAACATAAGCCCCTATTTTATTCCTGAGTGCACCTTTCATCCACCAAGTTCGCTCCATAAGCATTTTGAGTTCACTGCTTACATCCGAAAACAATGAAGGACTGCCTATAAAAATCACTTCTGCCCATATCATATCCCTGAAAACCTGCTGCATATCATCATCTTTCACACAATATCCCTCATTAAATTTACATTCTCTACATGAACCACAACCTTCATAATTCAAATCGCCGAGATACACTCTTTTTATTTCTGCATCATCAGGCAATTCCGACAATGCGGCTTCCATCATTCTTGCCGTATTGCCGTCTTTCCTTGCACTTCCAAAAATAGCTAAAACTTTCATAACTTATATTTTTAATAGTTTATCGCCAATAAACGATAAAGTTTGACAAAAAATTTTAGTTCAAAATCCTTAACTTAACTGGATCTGTCACTGCCTTTGAAAAACGGACAAGTTGTTTCAATTCATCATCGCTATATAAATCTTTCTTATTCATGTCCGAAATATTCATCGCAAAGTTACGATTAAATTTTACAATATAATCAAGACTTCCAAAAATTCTTAGTAAAAAGCACCAATACAGGATAAATTTCTAACCTGCCCAATACCATAATAAAAGAAAGTAGAACTTTTGCATCAACAGGCAAATGTGCAAAATTCGAAGCAGGTCCAACAGTTCCGATACCCGGACCTATACCAGCCATACATGTAGCAACCGAACTACTGGCAGTAGCACTATCTAATCCCATAAGAACAAGAGAAAACATTCCTATGAAAAAGATAAATATGTACATAATAATAAAAGATAAATTTGAATTTACCAAATCTTTCCCCAAACTTTTGCCATTCATTTTTAATGAAAAAATTGCATGCGGATGCATTATTTTCTTATAACTTGTTTTTATCGCTTTGAAAAAGATAAGATGCCTTGCCATTTTTATACCACCTGCCGTTGACCCTGTACTACCACCCAAAAACATTGCAAAAAATATAATAACCCACCCTACTGTTGGCCATAGTAAATAATCCGCAGATGCAAATCCCGTACAAGTAATAATTGAAATTACTTGAAAATATGCTTCACGGAAAGCAACCTCTAAAGGTTTTCCCATTTTCAATATCAAAATAGCTGTAACGACTGCTCCAATAATAAATACCATGAAAAAGTAAAACTTAAACTCATCGTTTTTCCTGATTTTCGTAAATTCCCTTTTTACCAAATAATAATAAATTATATAATTAGTACCTGAAAGAAACATAAAAATCATTATAACATACTGTATATAAGGCGAATAATCGCAAATACTAGTATTTCTTGGAGAAAATCCTCCCGTAGCAACTGTTGCAAAAGCATGACACACACTCTCATATAAATTCATATGACCCGCCATTAGCAATAAAACTTCCAGCAGTGTAAGAGTTAAATAAATTGCAAACAATTGGTGTGCAACCTGATGTATTCTAGGCTTTATTTTATCCTGAAAAGACGACTCTGAAGTAAATAAATGGTACCCACCAATCTTTAATGACGGTAAAATAATAATTACAAGAACAATTATACCTATACCACCAATCCAGTGAGTTAAACTGCGCCAAAAAAGTATGCTTTTGGGTAATGCTTCTATATCCGTAAGGATAGAAGATCCCGTCGTAGTAAACCCGGAAACAGACTCAAAATAAGCATCAGCAAGAGAAGGAATGGAACCTGAAAAAAGATAAGGCAGTGCCCCTAGAAATCCAACTAAAAACCATGAAATTGTTACCGTAAAATATGCATCTTTTCTTTTTATGGATGTGCCTTTTACTCCAGCAGACATTTTATGAAAAATGAAACCTGAAATAAGAGAAATTAATGAAGAATATATAAAAGGCATAATATCTTCTGAAAACCATAATGCCAAAAGGGAATTTGCAAGCAAAGCAAAACCTACTACATAAAAATTTATACTTAATATTTTCCAAGTAAGTTTAAGATTTATAACTTTATTCATTTTACATTAACCAAATAAACAATAATTTTACTTATGTTTAGACTGCGAAATAACAAAAAAACTTTAACGAAAAATTCATTTTTCAAATAATTATACACCCATGAAAGATATTTTAGTTTTATATACTTGATTACAAACTTTCCAAATGCTTTTTCACTTCCTGCATAAGCCACTGCGGAGTAGACGTGGCACCACAAATGCCAACGGTTTCGTTTTCACCAAACCAAGAAGAATCAATTTCGGCGACACTGCTCACAAAATATGCATTGGGATTTGAGTTTTCACAAACACCATAAAGCACTTTTCCGTTGGAAGATTTTTTTCCCGCTACAAAAACAACCTTGTCAAAACTCTTGCAAAACTCTCTAATCTCCGGCTGTCTATTTGCCACCTCGCCACAAATAGTATTATTTACTTTAACCTTTATACCTGCTTTTTTTAAAATATCAATAACTTCTGCATATTTTCTTTTGTCACGTGTAGTCTGACTAAAAAGTGTTATCTCCCGCGGCATCTTTTCTATATCCAATTCATTCAAGTCTTGAAAAACAACAGCTTTGTTGTCGGTTTGTCCAAGTAGTCCTATTACTTCAGGGTGGTTGTGTTTCCCATAAATATAAACATTTTCACCATTTTCATATGCCTTCTTTACCCTTTGTTGAAGTCTGGTTACGATAGGACAAGATGCATCTATCAGCTCTATACCGTTCTTTTTTGCAATCTCATAGCTTTGTGGCGGCTCACCGTGTGCTCTAAACAATACTTTTACTCCTTTCAGATTCTTGAAATCCTCATGAGATATGGTAATCATCCCTTTTTTTTCAAGCCTGCCAACTTCCTCCTCATTATGTACAATTTGACCTAGACAATAAATGCGTTCGCCTTTGTCAAGATGACTTTCAGCCCTATTTATTGCCTCAACAACTCCGAAACAAAATCCCGAACCTTTATCTATTTCAACCTTCAATTTAAGTTTACCCATATTACCAATAATAAATTGCCAAAATCACAATCGGAAAAATCAATCCCGAAAGCACAAGCCACCATCCTCTTTTTTTGAAACCGTACTTGCCTTTCAGAATCATTAGCCCGCTTATTGCCAAAAAAATTAAGACAACTGCAAAGATATCGGAAAAATATGTCCACACCCGTACAGGATTGTAGTGAAGATAATTCATTTCGGCAAACAAGAATCTCTTTTTTAGTATTTCCAACTTAGCTTCTCCAGATTTCAAATTTACCGAGATAGTACCGTCTTTTACAAAGATTTTCATTTTGCCGAAAGACGGGAAATAATACTTTTTATAGTCATTAAGTCCGGCTTTTTTTACTATTGCGACCACATCTTTTTCTGTTACCTGCTTATAATCGGCAGGGACATTAACTGTAAAATCCTTTTGTTCAACACTGTAACTCGGATTCCAATCTTTAAGGTGATTTAATGCAATCCCCGAAATGGCATAAATTAAAATGACACCGGTAAAGAAATATCCTAAATCCCGGTGCCAATCTATTAAAAATTTTCTGGTCTTTTTACTTATATCAAAGCTCATTACCTATCTCGCATTTTGACAAGCAATCTAAGTATTTCTATATACAACCAAACCAATGTAACCATTAACCCGAATGC
>JALTDM010000217.1 GCA_027074135.1 Bacteroidales bacterium | reverse complement strand
ACTCCAATTTTGCGAAATTTTCAAGTGAATATATTTACAATCAGATAGGTATAGATATATTAAGCGAACTTGTCGCAAAACAGTCGACTGCGTCGCAATAAGCCGACTTTGTCGGCAAGTGAGAAGTGAGAAGTTAAATATGTAATTGATTTTATTATTCCATCTGAATAGCTGCTCCTCTTTTAGGGGAGCTGTCCGGTTTTACCGGACTGAGGGGTAAATTCACGAAGCCGAAGCCTGAGGCACTCGAAGGCGAGATCATCTTAGACTGTGTTTTAAGACAGAAAATATATTCACGAGGAGTGAGGCTCTCAAGGTACAATCTCACGAGGGTAATCCCATGAGGGGTGAGGCTCTCAAGGTACAATCTCACGAGGGTAATCCCACGAGGGGTGAGGCTCTCAAGGTACAATCTCACGAGGGGTGAGGCTCTCGAACCCCGGAAAATGCGTGTCAGCAAATTCCCCTCGGGAAGAGGGGTGAACTGACGGAAGTCAGGACGGGGTGTTGTAACGCGACTTCGTTGCAACTAAGAAGTGGGAAGTGGGGTCTCATTGAGATTCCTGTCGTGTAAAAAGATTTTTTGAAATATTTAAAGAAAAAGTTGCAAACATGTATATGGAACTTTATTAACGCAGGTTATAAAAATTGAGAAAAAATAGCAAGAAAATTAAATGGTAATTTAATTGGATTGTATTTTATGGATTTCTTTTAAATAGTTGTTTATAAATATTGAATAGTTGATTTCCTTTATGGCCCAAAAGGGAAATTAAAAAAGCAATAAAATTTTTAATATTTAAGGGGCTATTTTTTACAGATTCCCAAAGATTATTCTTAGCTTTAGGAAAATCCCCTTTTTGTTGGTAATATCTCCCCACCCTATAATAAAGAACAGAAAGTCTTTTTCTCTTAAGATTGATTAAAAAGGGGTATTGGAGTAAAATTTTATTGAGGATATATAGGTTATCAATAAAAAATCGTTCTGTATTTGAAAAATTTGTTTCATGGATTCTGCGAATAACCAATACATTATCAAGAAAGTGAATTCTGCATTTCGCAGCTATTCGGAAACAAAACTCATAGTCATCGGAACCTCGAGTTAAGTTTTCATCCAAAACCCCGATTTTTTCGATACATTTTTTTCGTATTACAACCGTAACAATAGGTATAAAATTGTCTAAGAATAGAGCTTTGATTATATCTTTAGAGGAAAGTTTATTAATATTTAGTGGTAAGCGATCCTTTTGAGGATATTGCTTAGAATGATTGTTATAATTTCCTAATGATATCTTGCCGAATACCATATCTACTTTAGATGACGGTTTATCTAAAATCCCAATTTGTTGCTCTAATTTATTTGGAAGCCAGATATCATCCTGATCAAGAAAAGCGATATATTTACCTTTGGAGTGCCTGATCCCCGTATTCCTGGCGGAGGGAATACCCTTGTTTTGCTTGTATTCTATAATTTTAATGCGTGAATCCCCATGTAAGGATTTAATTACATTTTTAGCTTTAATTTCTGATCCATCATCTACAACGATGATTTCAAAATCTTTATATGTCTGTTTTAATATACTATTAACGGCCTCATTAATAAATTTCTGTCCGTTATAGTAAGGAATAATTACTGAAACTTTAGGATACTTCACATATTCACCTTTATAAATACTTTTTTTAAATCTTCAATAAATTTATGGTGTTCTTGCATTATTTTCTCCCTGTATTTATCAAATTTGTTAATTCTTTCTTCATAATTGTCAAAACAATCTCTGATTTTATTAACTATAAAAGGTATATTTTTTACTTCGTCATTGAATTTAAACTCAGCAGAAATTGGAACATCTTTGTAAAATGCAGCTGAACCTCTCATACCTGTTATAACGCAGCATTTTAGTATTGCCGCCTCTCGAGGAATTCTATCCTTTCCTGGATGATTCCCAAAATCAATGTAAACTTTTGCTCTTTTTAGTAATTCTATCACTTGCTCTCTATTCATATTCTCTATCGGAACAAATTTTATATTTTTAGCATATTTCTTAATGTTCTCTAAAAAAGGATAGCCTTTTTTAGGATTATATACAACAATATTTTTCTTTTGGGATAAATCAGCT
>JALTDM010000216.1 GCA_027074135.1 Bacteroidales bacterium | reverse complement strand
ACAATATATTTTTCTTTATTATCTAATTCGCTTGGCTTTTTATTAAGAAATTCATTAACAATTATAATACCTTCTGATTTATCTACTTGTGTTTTCTTTAAAATTCTAAAATCGAACTCAAGTTGCTTAAAAACTAAGATTAGTAAATTGTGACAACACCAAAAGCTAAAATCATCAATAGAAAATACATCTTTAGGTCTAATTCTAAATTTTTCTAATTCTTTATAAACTACAAACATACCATTTTCACAAGCCAACCTATAAACAGCCAATTGATAAGTTACGCTATTAGGATGATCATACGAATATTTTATATTTATAGCAGGATAAAATTCCTCACCATCTAAATTATATGTTCTGTTTTTTCCAAATAGTTCTAGGTTAAACTTATTAATATATTTTTGGGGATATTTTAAATTTCTAATCCTTAATTCATCTTCTTTAACATTTAAAAGACATTTAGCTCTAAAAAGTCCTCCTTCTATTACATCTCTATAAGTTACAAAATAGAAATCTCTTTTTTTCCCGTCATAATCAACCCATCCTTCATTTTCACCCTTTGGTTTACCCTGCACTTTATACCTAGGAGGGTTTTGATTATCAGTCACTTTTCTTGCCTCAAAGAACAAAACTTGCAATTGATTTCTTAAATCATCATTCATAATGTAAAATTTTAAGTTACATTGACAAATATAAAAAGATATTCTCTAAAACACATAATCCAAACCAAGAAAAATTCCGACACTGCCCAAATCTTTATATTGTGGTACGCCGGCACTTATGTTCATCACAAAATTATAATCTATCACAAATGCTGCACCCATGCCGTAAGAATAAAACGGTACCCCTGAATAATTTTTATTAAAATCGCTTGACCTGTTTGAAGGTATTTTATTTTTTATGTCTTCATATCCGTTAAAATACGATATTCCTGCATCAAAATACGGATACAAAACAACATTAACCAAATATGACAACATATTGAAGTTCGTAGCAAAAAGTCTCATTTCAAAATTTGCAAATGCATAATCATCTGCAACAATCCTGTCCCGTTCCACACCTCTTATTGTTTTTATTCCACCCAATGCATCAAATCTGTCCAATGAGGTATAATAAAACGGTTTGGCATAAAAAGGTATGCGTCCGTAAAGTCTTTTTGTGAGTGCTATACGATAAGCAAAAACTAACCTTTTGTTTATCAGTTCAATAAATTGTTTGTAGGTAACAAATAATCTCACAAAATCAGTATTGTTAAACAAAAAACGAGGAGAAAACATGAGAAGCATTTCTGCATACCGTCCTCTGTACGGACTTACTTCAACCGGTTTTCTTGTGTTATATGTTACTCCCAATGTGAAAAAGTTTACATATCCGCCATTTGCATTTTCGTGATTAAAAATGCCCCAATTTTTCATATCTCCGTATAATGATTGTACGGAAACCATGGTATCGGTATGCATAATAGGGTCAAACTTTTTTGTTTTTGGTTCGCCGAGTTCTATTTTATTTAAATTTATATCTCCGAAAAACTTTAATTTATTTGCCCACACATCTAAATATCCACCCAATCGCACAAAAGCGAGTCTTCTGAAAATATTAAAATATAATTGGGACTTAAAACCCGGTGAGTTTGGATTTTCATAATTTGGATTGTATTTGCTTGTAATATTTTCAAAACCAAAAAAAGGTAATGCCCTTTCTTTCATTATACCGACATCCAAAATCCCACGGAAGTTTTTCACTATTTCTTTGTAGTCTATACTCAATCTTGCGGTTTCAGAGCCTTTTACCGAAGAGGTCAGTTCAAAATACACACTTGTTTTGTAATCAGGAAAAAATCTCCTTTTGCGTCCGTAATAAAACAAATTCAATATACCGCCGTAGTTTAGTCCGACATCGGAATTGTATGATAAAACCGGCAAAGGGATTAATTTATAATTACTTATCCTTACAGAATCTTTTTTTCCTGCAAACACATTACAACTTAATGTAAAAACATAAAAATAAAAAAGCAAAAAATTAACAATTATCACCCTAAACACTTTCATACAACAGTTTATCCTCTAACATTTGTCATAAAAAAACTTTTTTTCCGCTTGTATATTGCATTCAGAAAACTTAAAATTACAAGCTATGCCTGACACAACAAAGTTAATAGAAAATCTGGTAGAAAAATATGGTAAAAAGCGGGAATCGCTTTTGCCTATTTTAAAAGGTATCATAGAAGAAGAACGATACCTGTCGGAAGATAGAATGCTGGAAGTAGCAAAAGCACTGGATATTTCCGGGGCAGAAGTTTACGGTACAGCATCATTCTATTCGTTTTTGGATTTGAAACCAAGAGGGAAACATATTATTCGTGTGTGCAAGACAATAGTTTGCGATATGAAAGGCAAAAATGAAGTGCTGAAAACCATTAAAGATTGTCTGGGAATAAATGTAGGCGAAACTACTTCCGACGGTACCTTTACCCTATTGCAAACAAACTGTATAGGCCAATGTGACCACGCACCTGCAATGCTTATCGACGGCGAAGTTTACAATGAACTGAATGCCGAAAAAGTAAGAAATATAATTAAGGAATATAAGTTAAACCGACAAAATTAAAAAGCTATGGCATCACAAGTAAAAAGAGCAGATATAATTTTTGCACCGTATTCGGAATATCCGTATAAAATTTTGGGTGAAGCACTAAAAAAATCACCTGACGATATTATAGACGCTTTAATAAAATCAGGTTTAAGAGGCAGAGGAGGTGCAGGATTCCCCACAGGTCTGAAATGGAAATTTGCCAAAAAAGCACAAGGTGACGAAAAATATGTAGTCTGCAATGCCGACGAAGGGGAACCCGGAACATTCAAAGACCGTGACATACTTGTAAAAGTACCCCGCAAAATGCTTTCCGGAATGGGTATTTGTGCTCATGTAACAGGTGCAACCAAAGGATTTATTTATTTGCGTGCAGAGTATGATTACCTGAAAGATGCTTTACAAAAAGAAATAGATTTTTTCCACCAACATTGCGAAAAGTACGGATTGGATTTTCATGTAGAAATAAAATCAGGTGCGGGTGCTTATGTTGTTGGTGAAGAAACGGCATTGTTAAATTCCGCTGAAGGCAAGCGTGGTGAACCGCGAAACAAACCTCCGTTTCCCGTGACAGAAGGATTTTTGAATAAACCTACTGTAGTGAATAATGTGGAAACTTTTGTAAATGCCATGATGGTTTGCCGCATTGGTGCGGAAGAATTTGCCAAATACGGTATGCGTGGGCAAAAAGGGTCAAAACTTTTCTCTATAGCAGGTGACACACCAAAACCGGGAGTTTACGAATTGGAACTTGGACTTACTGTAGAAGAATTGGTAAACGAATTTGGAGACGGTAACACAAAAGCTGTACAGGTAGGTGGTGTTTCGGGTTTTTGTGTACCAAGTGCAAAGTTCAAAGAAAAAACTATCGGGTTCCCGGGCAAAGATGATGTTAATTACATACCTACCGGCGGCTCAATAATGTTGTTTAACCATACAAGGTCAATGTATCATGTTTTAGAAAATTACTTGGAATTTTTTGAAGAAGAATCTTGCGGACAATGTACGCCTTGCAGGGTTGGTACACAACAATTGCTCAAAGGTATAAAAGCTATTAAAAAAGGCAAAAAAGACCCGGCATACCTGGACACACTTTACAAATTGGCTGAAACAATGAAGATAACTTCCAAGTGCGGATTGGGACAAAGTGTAGCAAACTCGTTCTGCTCAATTGTTGATGAATTTAAAGAAGAAATTATTTACTAACCATAAAAAATCATTTTGCTATGATAACATTAACAATAAACAATACACAAGTAGAAGTGCCGGAAGGTACCACTATATTGGAAGCCGCAAAAAAAATAGGCGTGGAAATTCCTACCCTATGCCACCACGAAGATTTGTGTGTAGCTGGTAATTGCCGTGTGTGTGTGGTAGAAATCAAAGGAAGACCCAGATTGGAAGCATCTTGCGCCACACCTGCCGAAAACGGTATGGAAGTATTTACCCACTCTGCTAAAGTGCGAAATGCCAGAAATGTAATTACCCAGTTGCTTTTAAGCGAACATGCCGAAGAATGTACTTTGTGTTATAAAAATGGAAATTGCGAACTTCAAAATCTGGCAGAAGAATATTACCATGATGATGAAATGTTTATTGATTTGGCACATGAAAAAGAACACCATATTGACAAATCAACAGCATTACGGTACGATCCTTCAAAATGTATAAGATGCCAAAGGTGTGTAAGAACCTGTGCCGAGATACAAGGTGTAAATGCCCTTAGTGCCGCTTTCAAAGGTAAAGATATGATGATAACCACTTTTATGGAAAAAACTTTCGGAGAAGTGGTTTGTACCAATTGCGGACAATGCGTTGTTCACTGTCCTACAGGTGCACTTACCGAAAGGACCTACTATGATGAAATTTGGGAAGCTATAGAAGACCCGGATAAACATGTAGTTGTAAATACAGCACCTTCGGTAAGGGTGGCACTCGGAGAACCATTCGGACTTGAACCCGGAACTATTGTTACCGGACAAATGGCGGCTGCTCTAAGAAGACTGGGATTCGATTCCGTTCTTGACACTGATTTTGCTGCAGACCTCACCATTATTGAAGAAGGAAATGAATTTATTCAAAGACTGAAGAAGAAATTTGTAGATGGTGAAGATGTTGCTTTACCTATGATAACCTCATGTTCTCCGGGCTGGGTTAAGTTTATAGAACATATGTATCCGGATTTACTGGATCATTTGTCAAGTTGTAAGTCACCACAACAAATGTTCGGTGCATTGGCAAAAACATATTATGCAGAAAAGAAAGGTATAGATCCCGAAAAAATTGTATCTGTATCAATAATGCCTTGTACTGCCAAAAAGTTTGAAGCCAACCGCCCCGAAATGAAATCAAGTGGTTATCAAGACATTGATGCAGGACTTACTACCCGTGAACTTGCAAAAATGATAAAACAAGCAGGTATTGACCTTACAAAACTGCCTGAAGAAGACTTTGACTCCATTATGGGTGAAAGTTCAGGTGCAGGTGTAATTTTTGGTGCGACAGGTGGTGTAATGGAAGCTGCCCTCCGTACTGTTTATGAAATTATAACAGGTCGTGAAGTACCGTTCCGCCACTTGGATATACAACCTGTAAGAGGTCTTGACGGTGTAAAAGAAGCTACAATAAAATTTGAAAACTGCAAGCCTGAATATTCATTCTTGGAAGGGGCCGAAGTTAAAGTTGCCGTAGCACACGGACTCAGAAATGCAAGAAAAATAATGGATCAAATAAAAGAAGGTAAGTCTCCCTACTTGTTTGTAGAAATTATGGCTTGCCCGGGAGGTTGTATCGGAGGCGGAGGCCAACCCATACCAACCAATGACGAAATAAGAATGAAGCGTATTGAAGCTATTTACAGGGAAGATGCAGGCAAACCTATCCGAAAGTCACACGAAAATCCGGAAATAAAACAGGTTTACGAAGAATTCCTTAAAGAACCTCTTGGAGAAAAATCTCATAAATTATTGCACACTCATTATTCTAAACGAAACAGATACTAAATCAATTACTCTAAGGGCTGTCTCACAATAGACAGCCCTTTTTTATTTGCTATGGGTTCCAACATCATATCAGTACGAATACAAATCGATATGATATTTTTCTATAATTTTTCTAAGGTTTATCAAAGCATAACGCATCCTCCCAAGTGCAGTATTGATGCTTATATCCAAATCTTCTGCAATCTCTTTGAAGCTCATACCTACAAAGTGCCTCATAATTACAATTTCCCGTTGTTCCTCCGGTAAATATTTTAACAAATCTTTTACTTTTTTCTTTATCTGTTTGGAAATCATGAACGTTTCTATGTTTTTATTATCTGCAAATTTAGCATAAGCAAATGGTGTAAAATTTTCACCGTCGCCGGAAACAATCCCCATTTTGTTATTTTTTCTATAATAATCTATAATTAAATTGTGAGCAATTCTGAAAACCCAATTTTTAAATTTTCCTTCTTCTGTATAATGTAAATTTTCAAGTGAAGTAATTACTTTCAAAAATGTATCTTGAAAGATATCGTTAGCATCATCTTCATCTCTGATATGAGAGTAAATATAATTGAAAATATCATCTTTTAAACGATTCAAAAGTACCTCAAAAGCCTTTTTATCTCCTTTTTGAAATAATTGAACAAGTTCCTCGTTAGTTTTGGTGATATATTGCATAATAATACCTCCTGTTTTTAAATAGTTCTTAATAGTTTAAATATTTTACAGAAGGTATTTATGCTCGATAAGCTAAAAATTTTAGAGGTTATTTTTTTCCTGATTATTATAACGCAAAAATAATTAAAAATGTTGCAATAGAAATCAATTTTTTTTGAAAAAATTAAAAATTAATTCTGCTTTATGTTTACCTATGGTTTCTGCAATATCTTCAAAATCAGCTTTTTTAATTGCTTCTAAGGTTTTGAATTTTTTTAATAATTTTTCCTTCGTTTTGGGTCCTATGCCACTAATCTTATCCAGCTCCGAAACCAAAAAGTTTTTACTTCTCTTGTCCCGATGAAAAGTTATGCCGAAACGGTGAGCCTCATCTCTAATTTGCTGGATAAGCCTCAAAGTAGGCGATCTCTTATCCAAATACAATGGCAATTTGTGTCCCGGAAAGAAGATTTCTTCAAGCCGTTTTGCAATCCCAATCACTTTAATTCTCTCGTCTAATCCCAGCTTTTTCAGGCTTTTCATCGCAGCACCGAGCTGTCCCTTACCCCCGTCTATCACAATAAGTTGTGGCAACGGTTTTCCTTCCTCAAGAAGCCGCTTATAACGTCTGTACACAATTTCTTCCATAGAAGCAAAATCATTCGGACCTTCCACGGTTTTTATATTGAACTTGCGGTAATCTTGTTTACTTGGCTTTCCGTTTTTGAAAACCACACACGACGCCACAGGATTTGTACCTTGAATGTTTGAATTGTCAAAACATTCTATATGCACGGGTAATTCACTCATTTTTAAGTCTTCTTTGACCTGCTCCAATACTAATTTTTGTTTTGATTTACCTTCTTTGAGCAGTTTTTGTTTCTTTTTGTCCAACTTGTAGTAGTGTGCATTTCTTTCGGCAAGGTCAAGTAAGTGTTTTTTGTCTCCAATTTTAGGTACTGTAA
>JALTDM010000215.1 GCA_027074135.1 Bacteroidales bacterium | reverse complement strand
GAGGAACAGGTTCGGGGAAAACGACCGTAGTTCGCAAAATTATAGACAGATTGCCGGAAGATTCGGTTGCTCTATTACCACAAGATTCTTATTACAAAGACAATAGCCACTTGCCGCTTGAAGAACGACAAAAAATGAATTTTGACCATCCGAATGCCATTGAGTTTGATTTGCTGATTGAACATCTGAAATTGCTTAAACAACAGATACCTGTTCAGCAACCTATTTATTCGTATCTGACTTGCACGCGGTCAGATGAAACCATTTTGGTGAAGCCTAAAAGAGTTGTAATTGTTGAAGGAATTTTGATTTTTACGCATAAAGAATTGAGAGACCTTTTTGACCTCAAAATCTTTGTAGATGCCGAAGCTGACGAAAGGCTTATGCGTGTAATAAAACGTGATATAATTGAAAGGGGTAGGTCGGTAAATCAAGTACTTGACAGGTATGAAAAAACGGTAAAACCCATGCATGTAGAATTTATCGAACCTACCAAGCAATTTGCCGATATTATTGTGCCACAGGGAGGCAACAATCACAAAGCCATTGACCTTTTGGTAAGGTTTATTAAACAAAAATTAGATGAACAGTTATGATTGAAAGTTTGAAAAAGATTAACTTGAAAGATATTTTATTTCTTGATATTGAGACTGTTCCGCTAACAGACGACTATAGTAAATTGTCAGATATTCAAAAAAAATATTGGGATAAAAAGGCTTCTTATATTTCAAAAAACGAAGAAGAAAATTCTCCGCAAGATTTGTTCGGTGAGAAAGCCGGTATTTTTTCGGAATTCGCAAAAATCGTATGTATTTCCGTGGGGTTTGTAAATGAAACAAATTCAGGCAGAAAAATCAGAATAAAATCTTTTTACAGCCACAACGAAAAAGAATTGCTGGAAGACTTTAAAAACTTGCTGGATAAAAATTATGCCGGTGACAACAGGTACTTATGTGCGCACAACGGCAAGGAATTTGACTTTCCTTTTATTGCCCGCCGTATGCTTGTAAATGGTATAAAAATACCGAAAATTCTTGATGTGGCAGGAAAAAAGCCTTGGGAAACAACTTTTTTGGACACAATGGAGCTTTGGAAATTCGGGGATTACAAGCATTTTGTATCACTGGAACTTTTAGCGGACTTGTTCGGCATTCCTACACCAAAAGATGATATTGACGGTAGCCAGGTCGCAAAAGTGTATTACGAAGAAAACGACTTGGAACGCATTGTAACTTATTGCCAAAAAGATGTAATTACCACAATAAATATTTTTCTCAAATACCGTGGAGAAGAAATTATTACCGATGAAAATGTTGAAATTATAAAGTAATGGAACAGGAAAAAGCATATTTTGCTGCAGGATGTTTTTGGGGTGTTGAGCATTTGTTCAAAAAGGTTACGGGAGTAATTGAAACCACTGTTGGATATTGCGGAGGCAAAACTGAAGTCCCCACATACGAACAAGTTTTGACAGGAGACACAGGGCACAAAGAAACCGTTGAAGTAGTTTATGATCCTAAAAAAGTTGCCTACTCCGAATTGGTAAAAATCTTTTTCGAAATTCACGATTTCACGCAGCGAGACGGACAAGGTCCCGACAAAGGAGATCAATATTTGTCAGTTGTATTTGTGCAAGACGATAAAGAGCGTGAAATTGTAAACAGTCACATTGAATATTTAAAAACCAAGGGCTACGATGTAGTCACACAGGTTAAGGATTTTGAAAAGTTTTGGCCTGCAGAAGATTATCATCAGGATTATTACAGTCGCACTATGCAGGTGCCTTATTGTCATTACAGGAGGAATGTAAAATGGGAAATTTAAAGTATCTTTTTTTGATTCTTATCGCTTTTGTTGCAGTAAGTTGCGGAGACACGGGAAAAAATCCTGTACAACAAGAGGTAAACGCTTCACAACTGCAAACTACACAAAACGTTCAGCCACAAGAAACTGCCGAAATAAAATTTATTGGCGACACACTGTATAAAAATGTGCCGAGTCGAGCTAATCCGAACATGTCTTATGCTGTTTACACGCCGGATGGGGAGAAGCAATTGCCTGTTTTTGTGCTGTTTGACCCGCATGCTGACGGAAGTTTGCCCCTGAAAAATTACAAGGAGCTTGCCAAAGAGTTCGGTTTTGTGCTGATTGCAAGCAACAATTCCCAAAACGGCTTGCAACCGCAAGATTATCAGATGATTCTTTCTGCTTTGTATGCAGATTTGAAAAGCGAATTTTTGCCATTGATTGATACCTCTGCGATTTTTACAGGCGGATTTTCCGGTGGTGGCAGGGTTTCGTCAATTTTTGCAACCGAATACAAAATTCCTGTTGTTATTTCGGCGGGTGCTGGTGTTGCAGGAATGAAGCAAGTGGATTTTAATTTTATCGGTTTTGCAGGCAACGAGGATTTTAACTTTATGGAACTTTACAATCTTGACAATATGCTTGCCCAAGTGAGCAACAAAGACCACTATGTGGAATTTTTTGACGGTATGCACGAATGGCCTCCGCAAGATGTTTACCGCACGGCTTTTTACTATATGAGTTTTTATTTGATGAAAAATAAAAAATTGCCTGTTGATAACGAGCTGATTACCAAGTTTGAAAAGGAAGTAAATAGACAAATTGCAGTTGTAAAAAAATATACTTTGAAAGCAAATTTGTATAAAAAGCTTGTGGTGTTTGAAAACGGATTGAAAGATGTATCAGCATATAAGAAAAAATATGACGAAATAATTTCTTCAAAGCAATACAAGGCAGAACAGCATGAAATGATTAGCATTTTTGACCAGGAAAACAGACTTAGAAGTGCTTATGCGGGTGCTTTATTGAATAAGCCTGTAAATTGGTGGAAAGATAAGATGAAAGAATTTGAAAAAAATGAACATACTTTGCCTACAGATGAAGAACTAATGTATAAGAGAATCAGGAATTATTTGAGCTTGGCAACTTATATGGGAATTACCAATTATATGAAGCAGGGGAATTATTTGTATGCCCGTCAGTTGCTTGATGTTTACAAAGTGATAGACCCGAAAAATAAGGAGATCCCAAATTTGGAAAAAGAATTGAAAAATATGGAACAATAAATATACGAGATTTAGTTTGTTATTTAGATGACTCGAAAAAATATTTCGCCGACTTCCTGTTGAGATATATTTAATAGAATTATAAAATCCCAGCCGAAATATTTCACGATATTTGCTTTAAAGTGGAAAAATTTCGGTAAAATTGTGTAAATTAAATACAAATAAAATATTATGATAGATTATAAAATTTATTTTGTTCAGAATACCCCAGATGAATATTCTAAAATAATACAAGAATATTGGAAAATTGATAATAATGATTTTTGCAACAAACCAACAAAAATATGCGAATATTACTGTTTATAAATTAACCGAAATTATGAAAAAATATTCTCACCGCACTATAAATTATTGTTTTGATTGTGGTGTTCCAATTAAGGAAGATGTCTACAGCCAAACTGAATTTAAAAAAAAGAAAAGACAAGAAAAAAGAGATTTGATAAGTGTGAAATAACATTTTTTAAATCGTTAGAATAAGAAAGCTTTATGCAAGAAAAAATTGAACAAGAAAAGATAAAAGAAAATTTTGCAGAAGCTATTCAAAAAAAAAGGTGGCTAAATCTAAATTCAGAAGAATTTGAGATTTTAAAAGAAATTGTTCGCTTAAAAAATAAATCTTTAATATATAAGGAAATTTTTAATGGTGACCCATATGATAAAACTATCTGGAAAATAATTAATTCTATTGAAAAAAAAGGGTTACTGTTTATTAAGCGAGAACCGTATCCTTCTCTAGGTGTTATAAAGTTTATATTTCCTGAACAATTAGAAAAAATATTTGAAGAAAAATATGAAATGACAAATAATGAGAATTTAAACAACTTAAAATTAATTTTATCAAAAAATACAAATAAAAAACAAACAAATCAACCGGATTACTCGGGCACATTTATTTTAAAAAGACCTGTTAATTTAAATTCAGGGATTAAATATGTTTATGGGGGATGGATCAATCCATATGGAAGTATAAAATTAAGTATTTTACCCCAAGATGATATTTACCAAGTAGTTGAGCATGGAGACATTGATTATGAACCAATATATGTCCAAAATGTTTTAAATGATTTTTTCTTTAATATTAATGAGTTTGAACTTAAAGGAAAATATGATGATGATGAAAATAATGATTGGCTAAACTTGTAAAATATAACTGGTGTTTTTATGAAAAATTAAAATCCTCAATTAAAATAATTTAAACCATGAAAAAATTCTCTGAACACAAAGAAAGCCTATTCAAGCAAATGTTTGTTACAAGAACGCTTGGATTTATTCCCGTTGCCAAGAAGAAAGATTTTTGGAAAGAAACAGCAGTCCGGTTTAATGGCGAATTTATCGTTAAAAGGACTATTGCAGGCGATTTGGAAAAATTGATTTTAAAATTACCTCGTGAAAAGTACATAATTGAGTTTTCAGAATCCGATACCCATCCGTTGAAAATCACAACCGAATTGGAAGCAAAGCGCGATTTTGAGTTTATTGTCAGTTACGAAGACACATTGGAAAAACTCCTTAAATTTTTTGGGAAACAGGATATTCAAGTTGGAGATAAGGATTTTGACAGTAAATATTTAATACAAGGGAAAGACATAAATATTGTCAAACAAATCCTATCAAATGATGAAGTGAAAACAATCTTATTGAAAAATAATGTTTTTTCATTCGGTTGTAATTACAATAAAAAGAATAAGACATTGCAACTTTCGAGTTTAGTTAGCAGGACGGTAAACACAAAAGAGGGGTTATCGGAATTATATAAGTTGTTTTGTTTGAGTATTGACAAAATGAAAGAGTCCGGTTTGATAAAATAATAAGTACTCTATTATAACTTCATCGGGGAACTGTTGCTCTTTCCAAACTATATTTCCCTTATCTTTGCAAAACACATGGAGGTGATGACGATACCGGAAATAAATATAGCGGATTACGATTATAATTTGCCCACTGAAAGGATAGCCAAATATCCGTTGGAGAAGAGGGACCAATCCAAGTTGTTGGTTTACGACAAGGGTAAAATCTCGCAAGATGTTTTTTACAATATAGCAACATATTTGGAACGTGACAGCTATCTGGCAGCTAATAACAGCAAAGTAATCCCTGCAAGATTAATCTTTCATAAGCCTACGGGAGCGAAAATAGAGATATTTTGCCTAGAACCTTATGGCATACATGAGTTTAGTACTATTTTTTCATCTCGTGGTCCGGTGATATGGAAAACAATTGTTGGCAATTCCAAGAAGTGGAAAACCGATATATTGACCAAACTAATCAATCAGAATGGAAAAAAAATCCAACTAACAGCCCATAAAGTGAGAGACCTCGGCGACGGTAGTTTTATTATAAAATTTGAATGGGATGCAAATATTACTTTTGCTGAAGTAATCGAGTTGGTGGGCAAAGTACCAATACCGCCATATCTAGGTAGGGATACAGAATCGATAGACAAAGACCGCTATCAAACAGTGTATGCCAAACATGACGGTTCTGTGGCAGCACCTACAGCTGGACTACATTTTACGCCAAGCGTTTTAGATTCTTTAAAAAATAAAAACATAAAATCGGTAGAACTTACTTTGCACGTAAGCGCAGGTACATTCAAACCCGTTGATACCGACGACATAAGGCAACACAAGATGCACAAGGAATGGATAGTTCTGAATCATAATACCATAAAAGATTTATTAGCAGCAGAAAACATTACCTCCGTGGGAACTACTACATTGCGGGCATTGGAAAGCATTTATTGGCTGGGTGTAAACCTTAAAAATAAAGCCGAGATCCTTGGGGTTACACAATGGCAACTTTACGAACAAAAAGCCGCTCCCAGCTTTAAAGAATCTCTTGAAGAAACAGGTAACTATATGGTAAAAAACAACCTGACAACCTTAACCTTTCCCACCGAAATTATAATAATGCCGGGGTATCTCGTCAAATCGGCAAACACACTCATTACCAACTTTCACCAACCTAGAAGCACTTTGTTGCTACTTGTAGCAGCTTTGATTGGCAACAATTGGAAAAAAGTTTACCAATATGCTCTTGACAATGGATTTCGTTTCTTGAGTTACGGCGATTCATCAATTTTAAAATTTGACAATTATGGTAAATAGAAAAAATTTTACAGGGAAATATGAATTTTATGCGGCACTTGTATTTTTTATTTCAGCATTGATTTTTTATGTACGAATAGAATTTGGTTTACTTTTAATGCTGTTTACTTTCCTTATTTTTAGTGCGGTAACATTTATATCTTTTATATCAGACGCAAAATCTTCCGACAAAAAAATATGGCTGTCACTACTTTCATTTTTTGCAAAAAATGATATAGGAGTTTCGGTAATTTTTGTTGCATCACATTGGCCCGGCAAAACTGAGATAGTAATTTTCGGTTTTGTATTATCTCTACTTTTTGTACTGCTTGCTCAAAAAAATAAAAATTATTCGACAGACATAAAAAAGGTGTTGATATATGTTGTATTTTCCGCTATAATCAATTATCTTTTCATAAACAGTATTCAAATTTTTTAATAGCTTTATTATTTTTCGTGCCCAAAGTTAAAAATATAGAAATAAAGTTAACCTTTTTGTCATCATTTTAATTTCATAAGAAAAGTTATATACTGTTCCGAAAATTGTGTTTGTTGTTTATCCATGAATTTCATTATTGATTGTGAGCAATTTTTGCAGCTTCTGTTCGGTTCCTTACATTCAACTTTAAGAAAATATTTTTTGTGTGTGTTTTTACTGTATTAATAGAAACAAAGAGTTTTTCGGATATTTCATTATTAGTATATCCTTTGGATATAAGAAGTAGTATTTTTTCTTCTCTTTCTGTTAATCCGAATTTTTTAACGTTCTTTAAAATATCTTTTTCTTCTTGTTTTACCAATTCTGCGTTAATTCCTTTTACTTTATCTATTTGTTTTATGTAATTTTCTATACTTTTACGCATTTTTAAAGTGTTCAATTTATTTTGTTTTTGCTTCAATTGGAAAAGTAAGAATAATGCTGATAATAAAAATATTAATACACCAATAAACAACCATAATGTTATCAATCTTTGTGTCTTTACTTTATCTGATAACAATAGTAGTTTTATTTTTTGTTCTTTTTCAGTCAAATCCGATTTAACTTCTATACCTGCTATTTTTGTTTGTAAT
>JALTDM010000214.1 GCA_027074135.1 Bacteroidales bacterium | reverse complement strand
ACCTATAATAAATAGTAATCTAAATGTAAATATAAAAAAACATAAGTTAGATAGCATAGGATTTAATAAAATCCCACTACAATTACTTAATAAAAAAATCATTTTTGATAATAGCTTAATGTTAAGAATTAACCAAATTAAATCAATTAATGAAAATAAAAGTTTTTCTCCTAATAGTTCAGATGTATTATACATTTGCCCATATACTTTTGACCCTGCATTTGCACAAGGATCTTCATCATTATATTATCAATCTAACATAAATTTATTAAATAATACATTAACTCCTTATGGATATGCACAGGCAACAGAAGTACTAGACAACACAGATAATCAAATAGCTGACATACCAATTAGTACTTGGAAAAATATTAATGCAAGTATTGTTTGTATAGATGCACATGGTGTGGATAATGACGAGGAAAATGATGTTATTGGCGGAACAATTATAGCATACTTTGAAAATACTCCAGATGCATTTCAATATATAAATAATGAACCAAACTTGGTTGTCAACCTAGTTGTTCCTGAGGGTCAATCTTTTTTACAAAGTTGTGTTACAGCAACAGAGCAATTTTGGGAGGAAAACACAAAACAAAATCTAGATAACAAAAATTCACTAGTACTGATATTAACTTGTTACGGCAATGTAATAGCCGACAACATTGGTGGCGGTGCAGTTTTTTCGTATAATCAAGAAATAACTTTGAGTGATAGTTATTTTGAAATTAGAAAAATTCTAAAAAATATGAATGGTTCTATCAACAACGGCAATACGAGAACCGCTGCCCAAGCATATCAAAATACAAACAGTTCGCACGGACTACAACTATATCCTGCCAACTCTGACTTAACCTTATGTCCGGCTACACTTTCTATGTATCCTACCGGTGGACAAACAGTAGGTGCAGAAGGAGACGGATATTTTGAGGTTGATACTTGGTGTGATGCTACCATCCCTCTAAATTCAGATGACCCGGACAATAGCCCGATATCTTTTGACAGTCAAAATAATGTTTCAATTACAAACCTACAATGGGATAATGTACAAAACGGACGCTCAAAAAAATTACTTTCCACTGGTCTGCTTCTCAAAGCGGTTATGTATATGTTCACATCAACCACTTGCTTTTTCAAAGTAAACCTTCCGAAAACGGCGATTATCATGTTTTGGATTACAACAAACAAACACCTAATACCGAAGACGGTGATTATAGTTTTTATATTGACACTTCCGTACCCATTGAAGCACCAACGGCAGATTTTACATACACGGTAGAAGATAATACTGTATATTTTACTGATGCTTCTCAAAACAACCCCACTTCTTGGCACTGGGATTTCGGTGACGGTAGCACATCAACCCAACAAAATATTATGCACACCTATGCAACATCAGGAAGTTACAATGTTACATTAACAGTAAGCAACCAATACGGCAGTGATAATATTACAAAAACAATTTATGTTTCTACACCAAATAGTATAACCATTTCCGGTACGGTAGAAGACAACAACTGGAACCCAATACCATATGCTACCGTTTCTGCCGATAACGGTGGGGGTCAAACTACTACAGATAATAACGGTGATTTTTCAATAGAAGTACCTTATAATTGGAGCGGCACGGTAACGGCAAGCGCTCCCGGATACCAATCGGCACAAATTTCTTACGATAATTTGATAGAAGATGTTACGAATGCATACTTTATGTTGCATCCTATGACAGATTTTAATTTTACTTGGACAAGTTCAGGTCTTAACGCGCAATTTACACCTCACGGAATAAATCCAAATTGTGATTGTTTTTGGGATTTTGGAGATGGAGATACGGAATTAGTTGCAACAAGTATTGGTAATACTTTGCATAGCTACTTAATTGAAAATACATATTACGTGTGCCTTCAACAAGTATGTGACGGGGTATATAGCGAGCCATATTGTGATAATGTATATATATCTACACCTCCATTACCTCCTTCGGCAGAAAATTGTCCAGTAGACTTTTACTTACCCTGTAATATAATAGAAAAGGGCACTACTATTTATTTATATGATATATCTCCATTCAAATGTAGTTGTTTCAAAGGTGAAGATACATATTTTAAATTATTTAAACAATGGATGTTTATCGATAATAATGGTATATAT
>JALTDM010000213.1 GCA_027074135.1 Bacteroidales bacterium | reverse complement strand
TTTAAAGCTACAAATAACAATAATGTATCATATAGTAAAGATGTTAAATATAAATCAGTAAAGTATAATGTACCATTATTAACTAATCAACTTAATTATGAAGTTGTAGAAACAATAGCAAAAGATAATCATAGTAAAATATCTATTACATTTGTTATGGAATACTATAAACAAACTATAGAGTTATTTTCAACATTAGACGAATATGGTATGTTGTTGTTTGGATTTAGATATGCACAAGCAAATAATAGTAAAGGTACAGATGATTGTGATTTTGATACTATTGGTATTAGAGGTAAATTTGGAACTGAAAATGGTAAGTATGGAATTTTCTTATGGGGAGAAGCTTTAATATATGGACAAGATTCAGCTGGAAATACTACAATCGATACTGTTAGAGATTCTAAAACTAGTGTTACATTTATTGCATATGATTATGGTGTAGAAAACTTTACTATATTATGTACTACAGAATCACAAGTAGATGGTTATGGTAATGAAACGAATGTACTTAATATACAATTTAAAGATACAACTGGTTCTATTGATTTAAATTTAACAATAGATACAGCAAATGCAGTTGACGATAAGGATAAATATTCAAGTGATAAATTATTTAAATGTATTACAATGCCAAATTATAGTCAAAATATAAACTATAGTTATTTCCATTTAAAAACATTTGGAAGTAAACTTACATTAGATGAACTAGAAAAACAAACACATATATTAGTAACATTACAAGGAGTAGAATATGTATGATATAGCACAAATAAATTCTGTATATGATGACTTAGCACATAAAATCAAAACTGATTTAGATGAGCAATTTAATAGAGGAAGAATTAAGGGTACTGATTATGCAACAGTATACAGTAATTTAATGAATACAATTCTACAGTTATCATTTGATGCTCCATTAAAAGATACTCAAGTACTTGCAGAACAAGAACAAATTAATGTGCAAAAAAAACAAGAGTTATTAATTGATGCTCAAACAGATGGTGTTAGAGAAGATATTAAAGTTAAACAAAAACAAGAAGCGTTAATAGAAGCTCAAACACAAGATGCAAATGAAAATGTAATATTGAAAAAAGCACAAGAAGCTTTATATAGAGCTCAAACAGATGTAGCTGAACGACAAAAACAATCATATGATGATAGTATTAGACTTAAGTTATTTAAGGCTCAAATGGATACTTGGGGTATTATGTTCTCATCTGGTATGTTAGAAGATAAACCTAGTGTAATTAAAAATGATGAAGTATCTTCATTGTATAATGACATTAAAAACAACATAAGATAACTATATGAAAATAGAATACACTACTAACACAAAGTCCTTCTTGGATCTTTGTAGTAAGCTAACTTACAAAGACAAGGATTGTATTGAAGTAAAACTATATACAGATAATAAACTAAATACTCCATATGAATTATATATGTCAATGGATAAAAAATGGATGGATTATTATGTAATAACAGATACTATTAAAAATAAGATAGTATGTACTATTGCATTAGATATATGTGGAAATCTTAATTACTTTGTTACTAATGATTTAGAACCAAGTAACACTAAAAGGTTTATAAAAACAATTAAGCAACTAGCTGATGAAACTATAGCAAAAAGAAAAGTAGTATTTGTAACTACATCTAATGAATATCAAGAAGCTATTAAATTTAACAGATTAATTGGAATGAAATGTGTAAAGATAACAGAGAAAACTAGTAAATGGTATTATAGTGATACAGAAGGTTTTGAATAATGGGAACACATTCTAAGCATGAAACATTCTATTCTTCTCAAGTACAAAACATATATCCAAAAGATAAAAATAAAAAAAGAACTTCATATAATAAACATTTAATTTCTGCATATCAACAAGCTCAAGGTAATTCTTATATAGCTATACTAAATATGATAAAAGAAAAATCATATATAACTAATTTAAAACTACTTGAACGAATGGGGTATAAAGTAGTAACTGGTTCTGTTAATAAAGTAACTGAAGCATCATTAGTTGAATATCTTATAAGAAAAAAATATAAAAATATTATTATACAACGTAACATAAGAGTTGAATACTTGTTGGAAATTGAACCATATTTTTGGTGTAAATGTACTATGTGGAGTCCAAGCAAATCTGCTGTTGCAAGATGTGAATGTG
>JALTDM010000212.1 GCA_027074135.1 Bacteroidales bacterium | reverse complement strand
AAAATAAAATACAAGTTATCGATTCTAAATTGTTAGTATATAAGCAAGAAGCTGCTAAGTATGAACAGATTAAACAACAATCTGATTTTATAAAAGCTGAGATACTAACATTAGAGCATTCAATAAACGAAAAAAGAGATTTAGTATCTTATATTACAGTTGCTTTAAATATCATTAAATCTAATGCTATAACACAAGAATATCTTAATTCATTTGTTTTATTATTAAATACTAAAATTAAAGAATTAAGCCAGATGTTACATTTTGATATTGATATTATAATATCGGCAGTAAAAGGAAAACTTAAATTTAAGTTTATTGATAATGGTATTGAAAAGACTTTGAATAGTTTAAGTGCTGGTGAGAAAACAAGAACAGCAATTATTACTTTATTTGGGGTATTAGAAAGCTTACAGGTGTTATCACATAATAAGTTTAATCTATTAGTTTTAGATGAGTTATTAGGTGTATTAGATGAAGAAGGGATAGAGTTATTAAAACAATTATTACAAACTTATAGAGATAAGATGAGTGTATTTGTTGTTTTACATCATAATGAAATAAGTAGTGAATATTTTGACGCAATTTATAAATTAACAAAAATAAATGATATTACACAAGTATCAATAGAAAGGAATAAAAATGGAGAATAATATAATGTATGTTACTACTGGTGGTAATGAAGAAGTTACTAATAAGATTTACAAAATAATTATAAATCTTATGCAGGAGTTAAGGTATTTTGATAAAGAAGAGTTAGAAGGTCAAGCTATTATGCTTTACCTTGAAGCTATTGCTCATATAGGTGAAGAGAAGACTGAAACTATATTAAAGTATGTTTATACAAATTTAAGAAAGTTTATTTTACAACAAAGCAACTACACTGTTGAAGATATAGTTATAGAGAACGATGCTCCTGAAAATAATTCACAAATGGCTTATGCAATGTGTGAGGATTATTTAGAGTTTATTAAATCACTTCCTAAAATAGAAGCTTTAATAATTTATAGATATTACTATGAAGGAGTTAAAACATATAAGATAGCCCAGGAATTAAAAACATCAGTTAAAAGAATTGATAATATAGTTAGTAGGTATTCTGATGTAATGAAGGAGTTATTAAATGCTTGATTTACAGACTATAAATAAAATAAGTGAAGAATTATATGATATTCTTCCTTATAAAGATAGAGATATTATTAAACATAGATTAAACAAGCTTTTCTTACTATATCCTGATGCTATGGATTACTTATTTTCAATGATGTTTGAATTACCTACTTATAACTTCAAATCTGCTACACTACACAACTCATTTACTAACTACGACTTTAAAAGAGATTTCGGTATATTATACTTCCATTTACTAAATGATAAAATGAATTATTATGAAAATCAAATTTTGCCTAATTTACCTTATTCGGTTCAAAGACTTATAAAACTAATATTAAGCAAAAGAATAGTTCAAAAATTATCTATTGAAGATGCTTTATCATTCATACAGACTTACTATAAATTACCTGAGCTAATAATGGAAGTTAATGTTCCTGATGTAATAGAGAAGAATGATTTACAATTACAAGGTTTAAAAAGAGATAACTTCACTGAGTTAGTATTTCCTTTGTATATTTACAAAATCCCTAAGAAATTTAAGTATAATAAAATACAATATTTTTTGTATAAAGATGGGGTTGGTGTTGGGAATATACAGAGTGGTAAAATAAGACAGGAGCTAGTAAATACTTATCACTACCAAGAGTTTGGTGTAATAGGCTTGTTATTAAAAGAAAGGGGCTATAAAAGGAAATATAAGTTTGAACCTATTTATTTAAACACATCTACAACTAATGTTAAAAATATTTATAGAAACAAGCCTGATAATTATAATAGCTTAATTGATTTACAGAAGATAGAAACAAAAGAAGAGTTAATAGTATTTATTAAAAAACAAAAAAGAAAAAGTCAATTTCTTTTACTATCAGATAATGGAGTAGTGTTATTTAAGCCTGATATTAAATATGTAGATGTTCCTATTGTAGATTATATTTATGATGAGTTTTATAACGGGAAAGGTTTAATAGTAGATTATAAGAACACACATTATCCTATTTATTTTAATGTTGAAGATACTAATTATATTAACGGGATAAAAAATAAAATAGTTAGAGTGAGTG
>JALTDM010000211.1 GCA_027074135.1 Bacteroidales bacterium | reverse complement strand
TATTTATTATTTGGGCTCTAATATTACAACTTCTTATTAAAATCAACAACAGAAGACTTGAAAAAGAAAACGAAAGACTGGATCAACTTGTTAAAGAACGAACAAAAGATATTAGACTAAAAAACAAAGAACTTCGAAAACTTAATGAAAAACTTTCTAATTTAAATGACGACTTACAAAAACAAAAACATGAAATATCCACAAAGAATGAAGAATTAAACCAATTGTTAGAAGAAATTCTTGCCCAAAGAGATCAGATTCAAGAACAAAAAGAAAAAATTGAAAAAATTCACTTGGAGTTTTCAAAAAGTATAGATTATGCCACAAAACTCCAAAATTCAATATTGCCAAATCCTCAAAAATTATCAAAATTCTTTTCAGATAATTTCATTTTCTTCTATCCTAAAGATCGTGTAAGCGGAGACTTTTACTGGTGGACAAAAGTTGAAAATGAATTCATAGTGGTTGTTGCCGACTGTACGGGTCACGGTGTTCCGGGGGCATTTATGAGTATGCTCGGAATAAGTTTGCTTCATGAAATAGTAGAAAAAGAAAAAATACTTTCCCCTGCAGAAATATTAATTTCGTTAAGAAAAGAAATTATAAAAACATTAAAACAAAAAGGTGAAAGAGGTGAGCAAAAAGACGGTATGGATATGGCAATCATTAAAATAAATAAAGATACCAAAACTTGCACCTTTGCAGGAGCTAATAATTACGCATACTTAATTACAAAATATACTCCTATATTTGATAACTTGAAGAAAACAAAAGAATTTAACTGGACAAATTCCATTTCACATGAATTAAAAATGTACGAACTCGTTCCGGATAAAATGCCGGTTTCTTTCTATTCAGTGATGAATGATTTTACAGAATTAAACTTTAAATACCATCCTGAAGATAGAATATATATGTTTACAGACGGATTTGCAGACCAATTCGGAGGACAACTAAATAAAAAATTTAAACAAAAAACATTGAAGAAATTGCTTGTTCAAATATCACACCTGCCTGCCAAAAATCAATACGAAATTCTGAAAAAAACATTTGAAGAGTGGAAAGGAACAAATGAACAAGTGGACGATGTTACGATATTAGGACTGTTTTTCTAAAAAACTAAATTTATGAATAACCCTTTTAGAATTGATATAGAAAAGGTTATAGCAGAAAAAAATCCTAAACTTGCCAAAAGACTCCCAAAATTTCTTATCAATTATATAAAAAGAATTGTTCACCAAGAAGAAATAAACGATTTTCTAGACAAACACAAAGATGTAAAAAACATTGAGTTTATTGATGCCGTTTTAAATGTATTCCGCAACAAATTAAATTACTTCGGATTGGAAAACATTAACCAAACAAAAAAATACATTTTTGTTGCAAACCATCCACTTGGCGGATTGGAAAGTCTTGGCTTTATCAAAATGATAGACTCGGTTTTTCCCGGTAAGGTTAAATTTTTTGTAAACGATGTTTTGCTTAACATACAAAACCTTTCTGATATTTTTGTGCCGATTAATAAATACGGCAAGCAAAACAAAACCAGTGCAATACATTCAGACTTCGTATATAAGTCAGACAACCAAATATTATATTATCCAGCAGGCTTGGTATCACGAAGATTCAAAGGAAAAATTATGGATTTGCCTTGGAAGAAATCTGTTTTCAAAAAAGCCGCTCAATACAAACGTGAAGTCATTCCCGTATTTATAGACGCGAAAAATTCTGAAAGATTTTATAGAATATTTCATATTCGTAAACTATTAGGTATAAAAGCAAACATAGAACTTTTTTTCCTTGTTGATGAAATGTTTCGTTTTCACGACAAAAAAATTGATTTTTATGTGGGCAAGCCGATACCCTATTCTATTTTCTCCGACAATAAAAAGCTGGACTTCATTACAAAAAAACTTCAAAATTTTGTTCACTTCAACCTGAAAAAAGATATTTATGCTAATTTTACGCTGTAAAAACTTTTTGTATGAGGTACATAATTGAACCTGTTCCCAAAGAAAAAATAAAAAAAGAACTCACACCAGACAAATTGTTACGCAAAACTAACTTCGGCAACAACGAAGTTTATGTTATAACCGCACACGACTCTCCCAATACAATGTTGGAAATAGGCAGACTCAGGGAAATAACTTTCCGTAATGCAGGCGGTGGAACAGGCAAAAGTTATGATATAGACAGGTTCGACAAAGCTGAAATACCATACAAACAACTTATATTGTGGAACCCCGAAAAAGAAGAAATAATAGGCGGATACAGGTTTATAAAACTAAAAGAGCTATTTGACCACGACTCTGCCATAAACACGGCATTCACAGGCTTATTCAGAATGTCTCAAAAATTTATTGACGAATATTTACCATATACAATAGAACTTGGGAGGTCGTTTATTGCCCCACCGTACCAATCTTTAAGATATTCACGCAAAAGCATTTACTCGCTTGACAACCTTTGGGACGGTCTTGGAGCATTGGTTGTAGAAAATCCCGACATAAAATACTTTCTCGGCAAAATAACAATGTACGGAGACTTTAATCAATTGGCAAGAGATGTAATTCTTTATTTTTTCAAAAAGTTTTTCAGAGACGATGAAAGTCTTATAGAACCTTACGACCCTGTTAAAATTAATACTGATGAATGCTATTTGAAAGAAATTTTTGATTGCGAAGACTATTTGAGCTGTTACAAGATTCTAAACCGTAAAGTTAGAAGTTTGGGCGAAAACATACCACCGCTTTTCAATTCATATATGAACCTGTCATCTACCATGAAAGTTTTCGGTACTGCTCTAAATTCTTCATTCGGCAATGTAGAAGAAACTGCAATCATGATAACCATTGACGATATTTACCCTAAAAAGAAAGAAAGACACATAAACTCATACTTGGAATACAAAAAGCAGAATGGGCAAAAATAATAGAATAAAACAAGAAGGTCTTGTAATAAAAGTTACGGGCAAAGAATATCTGATAAAAACCAAGGACCACAAAAAATATAAATGTGTAATAAAAGGCAATCTCCGCACCAAAGAATTTAAAGCCACCAATCCAGTGGCAATAGGTGATATTGTTGAATTTGAATGGGACGAAGAAAAAAATCTCGGCTTTATCCGTGAAATAAAAGACCGCAAAAATTACATTATCCGTAAATCTGCAAAACTTTCCCGGCAGTTTCAAATAATTGCCGCAAACATAGACCATGCCTTCCTTGTAGCCACACTTATAAATCCGCCTACATCAACCGAATTTATCGACAGGTTTTTGGCTACTGCCGAAGCATATAATATACCTGCTACCATAATTTTCAACAAAATTGATCTCTACACTACCGATGAATTACAAGAAGATTTGTTTTTCCTAGAAAATGTTTACAAAGAAATAGGCTACGATGTAATAAAAATTTCTGTCAAAGAAAACAAAAACCTTGAAGAAGTAAGAGAAGCAACCAAAAACAAAATAAACCTTTTCACTGGTCATTCGGGCGTAGGAAAATCAAGCCTGATAAAAGCACTCATACCGGGAATAGAAATAAAAATAGACAATCTCTCTGAATACCACCTAAAAGGAAAAAACACTACTTCACACTCAGAAATGTACGAATTGCCTTATGGCGGCTATCTTATTGACACACCGGGAATTAAAGGCTTCGGACTATATGAATTCAAAAAGGAAGAACTGTTACACTTTTTCCCGGAAATTTTCAGAATAGGGCAAAACTGCGAATTTAACGACTGCACTCATACTCACGAACCCGGCTGTGCAGTAAAAGCAGCTGTAGAAGGAGGACTTATTGCATACACACGTTACGAAAGTTACCTTGATATATTTTTTGACGAAAACGAAAAATACCGCAAACCGTTTTAATAATGCTACTAATCTATTCGGAACATATTACCCCACGACTCAAATACACCCTAAATTTTATTTTTCGTGATTTTTTAAGCACAGAATACAGGATTACAACAAACAAAGACGAATTTACTGCATCTGATTTGCCTAAAATAAATTACTCATCCGAAAAGATTAATGGTCTCATAAATATTAAACCATCAGGATTATTATTTGAAACAGGCATAAAAAAATTTACTCCCGTTTACAAAAAGAAAGACGGTAAGCATTACATTTTCCACACATTTGAAGAAGGCTACGATTTGGAATTTGACATTTTTTCTTCTGTTTTTTATATGATTTCACGATATGAAGAATACGGATATAAGTTTAATTTCAGACACAGCGACTCTATTGCTTTCGAATACGGTTTTCTCACTCTACCTGTAGTAAATATTTGGATAAGTGAACTCAAAGATTTACTTAACAAAAAACATAAACTGCAACTTTCACTACCCGAACATAAGCACCTGTCAACCATAGACATAGACAATGCCTACGCAATCAGACACAAAGGCTTAGTCCGTTATGTACTTGCTACATCACGAAGCATATTAAGGCGTGATACAGAAGATTTAAAAAAGCGTATTAAAATTCTACTTTCCAAAACAAAAGATCCCTACGACACTTATGATTTCATAAAAGACATGCATAACCGATACGGCAAAAAACCTATTTTCTTTATCCTTCTTGCCGACTACGGAAAATACGATAAAAACCTGAATCACAAAAACAAATCATACCGCAACCTGATAAAAGATTTGGATAAATTTGCAACGGTTGGCATTCACCCGGGATATGCGTCAAACTTTGAAACAAACAAACTGCAAACAGAAATTTCAAGGCTGAAAAACATTCTCGGTAGGGAAATTACCGTTTCAAGACAGCACTTCCTTATGCTGGACTTACCACAAACCTACCGCAACCTGATAAAACTCGGCATCAATGAAGATTACACAATGGGATATTCGTCATTCCCGGGTTTCAGAGCAGGAACTTCCGTTCCGTTCAACTTTTACGATTTGGAAGCCGAAACCGAAACAACGCTTAAAATTTATCCGTTTCAAGTTATGGATGTAGCATTGAACAAATATCTAGGTTTAACTCCAGAAGAGGCAATAGATTTTAGTTTTAAAATAATAAACCAAACAAAAAAATTTGGCGGATATTTTATAAGTGCTTGGCACAACGAATCACTTGGAGAATTCAGGCAATGGAAAGGCTGGCTAACAGTTTTTGAACAAATTCTGAAAAATGGCTGATTTGAAAATAAAATATGTAAAACACGACAGAATAAACAAAAAACTATGGGATGAAGTTATCCACAATTCATACAATTGCAATGTATATGCCTTATCATCCTATTTAAACATTACGACCCAAGGTAAATGGGATGCTCTAATAGCAGGAAATTACGATTATGTGATGCCTCTTCCGGTAAAAAAGAAATTTTTCATAAAAGTATCACTTCACCCTCTATTCAACCAACAACTCGGAATCTTTTCTCCCCACAAAATAAGCCGTGAAATAGTAAAGGACTTTATTGATGCAATACCTGAAAGCATTAAGTACTTTGAACTTAAATTTAACAAATTCAATGATTTATCAAATGCAAACAAAGGCGAAATAAAATTAAATATAAATTACGAATTAGACTTAATATTACCATATCATGAACTATACAAAAAATTCTCTTCCAATACAAAAAGAAACATCAAAAAAGCATTAAATAATAATGTTAAAACAGTTTTTATCGATAATAAATCTTTTTTCAACTTTTTCAAATACTACTTTTCAAAGCAATTCAAAGGAGTATTAGGGAAAAAAGATTTTTTAATTTTCAAAAAGTTAGTTGATTTCGGTACATTAAAATCAAATTTCACCCCGATATTCATCGGTTCGGTAAACAAAGAAACAAAGCTAATCTCCGTTGCTTTTTTCATCAAACACAAGAATAAAATTTACTACATTGACGGTATTTCATCATCCGAAGGAAAAGAAAAATCAGCAATGTTCCTTATTTTTGATTTTATCATTAAAACATATTCAGGCAGCAATATGATTCTTGATTTTGAAGGAAGTAACATAGAATCGGTAGCAAGATTTTACAAAGGTTTCGGCTCTATGCAAACTCAATATACCAATTTAATAATCAATAGATTAAGATTTTTAGCAAATTTGAAAAGGAAATAAAAAACCTCTGACTATGAAATTAGACTTTGAACCACTCGACAAACTGACACGATACAAAATAATGTCTCAAACAGTAATTCCCCGTCCTATTGCATGGGTAGTAACGGAAAATAACGGAATTGTTAATGTTGCACCTTTCAGTTATTTTATGGCTTTGAGTTCAGAGCCGCCTACACTGCTTGTTTCGGTAGGTCACAAAAAAGACGGCACGCCCAAAGACACACTCCGCAATACTTTGGAAACGGGGAAAGCAACCATTTGCATTGTGCCTCCACACCTGCTGGATAAAATGTATTCAAGTTCCGAAGAATTACCTTCAGATGAAAGCGAAGCCGAAAAGTTTTCAATAGAACTTGCAAGAGAAGAAGCCCAGTATCCTCCTATGATTAAAGGTGTTGATGTGGCATATTTTTGTGATTTTTTTCAAAAAGTGGAAATAGGAGGCAAAACAATTCCTCTGATTTATAAAATCCACTCCGTATTTTTGAATGATAAAATCTTTACGGACAAAAACCGCTTCCATATAGATTTTGAAGCTGTCGGCAGAATAGGCAAAAAATTTGCCATAGAATATAAAGTAGTGGAAAAATAACCCTGCATTACTTATTTCACATTATACACAAGTGTAACTGTAATTGAAGCCGTTTTATTTTTAGAAGAAGTATTAAAAGTTCCGCCCCACGAATAATCTTCGTTGGAATACTGCCCTGTGATTTGAAAAACACCCATTTTGGCAGATATCAATTTACCGAGAGAAGCCCCCGAATTTTCAGCTATTTGTTCAGCCCTTTTTCGTGCATCGTCAGTTGCCTTTTTTATCAAATCCAATTTCAACCCTGCCAATTTTGTATAATAATATTGCGGTGCATCCGAATAAAAGTTCACTCCGTCATTTATCAATTCCGACACTTCCCGTGATACTTTTTCTACCAGATCGACTTTTTTTGAAGTAATCTTCACATTTTGAGTAAGCAAATAACCGTCAAATTGTTGCCCTGCATACTTCCCGTATTCGTTATAAGTGTCTTTATACAACTTTTGCGGAGTAACCGAACTGAAAATTATTTCTTTTTCGGGAATGCCTTTGAAAGCAAAATATTTTATAATCTTTTTCCTGTCACTCTCAAGCATAGAATATGCATCTTTTATATCAAAACTTTGTCTGGAAAAACTACCCGACCATACAATCAAGTCGGAAGTAAAATTAACTTCACCCAACCCTTTAACTGTGAGAGTTCCTTGCGGCTTGCTTCTGTTTACATATGAAGTTCCTAAAAAATATGCCGCAATTATTATTGCAATAGCATAAATCAGTGCCGTAGTATTTTTCATAATAATATTACTTTTTTTACAAATCTACAAATAAAAAAC
>JALTDM010000210.1 GCA_027074135.1 Bacteroidales bacterium | reverse complement strand
CATAAAAAATATTATTAAAAAATATGCAAAAGATACGGTTATTATGGGGATACGCCCGGAAAATTTGATAATTGTTCCTGAAGATAGATCATTGTTTAGATATGAAGTTTTTGTTGTAGAACCTCAAGGTTCAGAAACAGTTTTAAGTTTAAAATTAAAAAATACAAATTTAATATATGCAACGTTAATGCTGTCTTCTTTTAATTTTAGGAATATAATCACGACCGGTAACGCCAAAATCGGTTCTACGATTTATTTGGTGACAAATTTCTTTCTCGTCGTTATTTGGCAGATTATTAATAAAAGATTCGCTTAAAACATCACCTTCTTTTAAGAAAGGATATTTCCTTGCATCTTTTTTATCAATAGTTTTTGGCATAGATTCTCCGTATCCTTTTGATGTTAATCTATCTTGATCAATTCCATATGTTACTAAGAAATCAACAACAGATTTTGCTCTTTTTGATGAGAGGTTCAAGTTATAATCGGAGCTTCCTCTAAAGTCAGTATGAGAACCAATTTCAATAGTAATATTAGGATTGTCGTTTAATATCTCAACTAATTTTTCTAGTGACACTAATGATTCTGGTCTTAAATTCCATTTACCCACATCGTATAGTATATTTGGTAGAACAATACGAGAATCGTCAGGAGACATAAAAATATCGAGTTTAAATGTTTTATTTGCGGTAAGTCCTTTTGTTGTTTCTTTACCTTTCCCGTTTAAGAATCCTCCTTTTTTTGTAATAATTCTATAGTCGGTATTTGGATTTAGTTTAAAACTGAAAGATCCGTTTGCTTCAGATTTTTTCATTTCGTTTGTTCCGTCACTACCTATAAGATTAATGTCGGCACCTGCAATAATATCTTCGGTTTTTTCATTTTTAACAACTCCGTTAATGTTAAAATCAATAGGAGGTAAATAAAATTGATAAATATCGTCAGAACCTTTTCCTCCGGGTCTGTTCGATGAAAGATAACCTCTTTCTTTTTCTCCTTCGAAAACAATACCAAAGTCGTCGGAAGAAGAATTGATAGGGGATTTCATATTTTCAATTTTCCACTTTCCGTCAGATGTTGGTGTTGCCATAAAAATGTCGAGACCACCCATTCCCGGGTGTCCATCGGATGAGAAATAAAGTGTTCCGTCTTTATGAATATAAGGAAACATTTCGTCTCCAACGGTATTTATATCAGAACCAAGATTTACCGGTTTACCCCAACTTTGTGTTTTGTTTGCACGAGTAATTTTCCATATGTCTTTTCCTCCAAATCCGCCACTCATATCTGAAACAAAATATAGAGTTAACTCATCTGCGGATATTGCGGGATGACCAACGGTAACCGAATCCGGGGCAATTGGAATTATTACGCCTTTACTCCAGTCAATTCCTTGCTTTTTTGAAAAATATATTTGGCAACCGAGTTTTCCTTCTTTATTTTTTTTGAAACTTGTATAATAAAGGTTATTAGCTTTTAAATTTAGAGATATTGCACCTTCATCATATTCTGAATTGACGTTGTTTCCTAAAGGAACAGGTGTGCTCCATTTCCCTTTTCTGTCAACTCTTGAGCGGTATATGTCTGTATAATATTGTCCTGTTACTTCGTTTATTTTGTTGCCTGTAGCTCCTTCACGTGCCGAAGTGAAATAAACAACTTTAAAATCGCTTTTGCCGTAAGCCGGGCCAAAGTCACTTTGTCTTGAATTGAAAAAATACATGTCGATTACTTTGTATCTGGTTGGATTCTCAATCCATTGTTTTGCATCCTGACAAGAAGAAATTCCTATATCTGCTCTTTTGTCGTCGGGAACAAAAGTTTTGTATTTTTTGTATAGTTCGGCAGCTTCATCATATTTTCCGTTAAGTTTTTTGGCATCAGCGAGATATAATGTTGCAATAGGAGAAGGGTATCCTTTTTTTATTGCTTTTTTAAACCATATTTCTGATTGTTTGGGTTTGTTTATTAAACGATAGCATAAAGCTGTTTTGTAAAATATTTTTGCTTTTTCATCTTTGTTTTTAGCTTTTGCGTAGGAATATTTATATAAGTCAATTGCTTTAAAATATTGACCTGAATTAAATGCGTTATCTGCTTTAATATAAGCTTTGTTTTGTGAATATAATGCAGTAATATTTATAAAGCTAAATATTAAGATTAATATTGATATTTTAAATTTCATTTGTAGCTATTGTTATGTTACCGAAATAG
>JALTDM010000209.1 GCA_027074135.1 Bacteroidales bacterium | reverse complement strand
TAACTATTCCACCTTTGCCTGTGATTTTTAATGTAGATACCGTAACAGATACTATTTTTACAGGAAGGGCATCGTTTTTTGTAAGGTTGTATCCGACTGATACACTTAAAGTCCCTCTTAAAGATGTTAAAAAGCCTCTGAATACACCATTGACACTTAAAGAATTTTTAGATACTTACGGTTTATATTTGCTTATCGGGCTACTGTTGTTTATAATAATTTATGTACTTGTAAGATATTTTACACGTCACAAACAAGGTAAGGCATTTATTGACATTAAAAAACCACTTGACCCGCCTCATATTGTTGCTTTCAGAAGATTGGAAGCTTTGCGTGAAAAGAAGTTGTGGCAAAAGGAAAAGATTAAGGAATATTACATTGAACTGACAGATATTTTGCGTGAGTATATGGATCGCAGGTTTGGAATGAATACTATGGAAAGCACCAGCAGCGAAATTATTGATACGTTGAAAGAAAATAAGTATGTGATCGATGAACTTATCAAAGATATGGAAAAAGTTTTCGGCATTGCTGATTTGGCAAAGTTTGCAAAATATAAACCTTTACCGGACGAAAACGATTTTGCGTGGAAGAAGGCTTATGAATTTGTAGAAAAGACTAAACCGGTAGAAAAAGCAGAATCAAACGATGATAAACAAGAAGAAAACGGTAACGAATTAAAAAATGATAATGACAATGTTAGCAATGATTAAAATAGATAGTTTTGCCAATCCGGGTTTTTTGTGGTTATTGTTGTTACTTTTGCCACTTATTGCTTGGTATGTTTTGAGGTACAAACGTTATAATCCCTCTTTGCGCATATATTCAACAAAGCCTTTTAAAGGGCTTGGCAAAGGGTTCAGAGTGTGGTCAAGGCATATTTTGTTTGTAATCAGGGTATTGGTCTTGATTTTGCTTATAATTATTCTTGCAAGACCTCAGAGTCGCGATGTGTGGAATGATGTGAGTGTGAAGGGTATAGATATCATTATGGATGTTGATGTCTCCAGCAGTATGCTTGCTCGTGATTTTAAGCCGAACAGGCTTGAAGCTGCAAAAGATGTTGCCATACAGTTTGTAAACGACAGGCCTAATGACAGAATGGGGCTTGTGATTTTTGCAGGTGAAGCTTTTACTCAATGTCCTCTAACTGCTGACCACGCAGCACTTATCAACTTGATAAAAGATGTGCGAACAGGTGTGCTGGAAGACGGCACAGCTATTGGAGAAGGCTTGGCAACGGCAGTAAACAGGCTTAAAGATTCAAAAGCAAAAAGCAAGGTGATAATTTTACTTACCGACGGTGTAAACAATTCCGGCTCTGTTGATCCGCTTACAGCTGCCGAAATTGCCAAAACTTTCGGTATCCGTGTTTATACCATAGGAGTTGGAACTTACGGTGAAGCTCCTTATCCGGTTCAAACACCTTTTGGCATACAATACCAGCCTATGAAGGTTGAAATAGACGAAGGACTGTTGCAACAAATAGCACAAATCACAGGGGGAGAATACTTTAGGGCTACTAGCAATAGCAAGTTGGAAGATATTTACAAGCAAATAGACAAACTGGAAAAAACAAAAATCAAAGTAAAGGAAATGAGTAAGAAAACCGATGAGTATTTATGGTTTGGTGTACTGGCTTTGATTTTAATTGTGTTGGAAGCTGTTTTGAGATACACATATTATAAAAATATACCGTAAAAAGGAGGAGTTATGTTCAGGTTTGCATATCCATATATTTTGTATTCTGTGCCTGTAATTTTATTGATTGTAGGAGTAGTTTATGTTATCTACCGCAGCAGGCACAAAAAGATATTGGAAGAATTTGGTGATACACCATTGGTGGAAAAGTTGACACCTTCATATTCTTTGAGTAAGGTTAGGTGGAAATTTTGGATATTGTTTTTTGCAATATTCTTTATGGGTGTGGGCTTGGCAGGTCCGCAACTCGGCTCAAAATTGGTAACCGTAAAACGCAAAGGGATAGAAATTGTTATTGCGTTGGATGTTTCCAATAGTATGCTTGCAGAAGATATTAAGCCGAACAGGCTGACTGCTGCAAAAAGAGCAATAGAAAAACTTGTTGACAAATTAGACAATGACCGCATCGGACTTGTAATTTTTGCAGGTAAGGCTTATGTACAAGTGCCGGTTACTTCCGATTATGTGTCCGCAAAAATGTTTTTGAATACAATTTCTACAAAGAGTGTTCCCGTACAAGGTACAAATTTGTCCGAAGCTTTGGAAATGTCAGCAAGGTCATTTACGAGTGATAAAGATATTTCCAAAGCGATTATTCTTATAACCGATGGTGAAAATCACGATGATGCGGCATTGGAAACAGCTAAACAGATTGCAGCCCAAGGTATCAGAATCTATACAGTAGGTATAGGAAGCCCGCAAGGTGTACCTATTCCGGTACGTGACAAATACGGCAGAAAAGTATTTAAGACAGACAAAAACGGTAATGTGGTTGTAACAAAACTTAATGAAAAAATATTGCAAGAAATAGCAATGGCAGGTAACGGTACATATGTTAGGGCTACAAATTCGGGAATTGGGTTAGATTTAATTTATGATGAGTTGAATAAATTGGACAAAAAAGAAATTGAATCAAAGATTTATGCCGAGTACGAAAATTATTTTCAACCTTTTGTTGCTATTGCAATTATATTGTTGATCATTGAAATTCTGATACCGTTTAGAAGAAGTAAGTTTTCGGATAAATATAACTTGTTCAAAATAAAAATTTGATTGAGATGAGGGGAGTTAAATTTTACATATTGGTATTGTTTAGTGTAGTTTTCGGTATTACAGCCGCAAATGCACAACAAGAAAGAAAATACATTCGTGAAGGGAATAAACTTTATGAAAAACAAAAATATAACGAAGCTGAAATAAAATACAGAAAAGCCATAGAAAAAAGTGACAGTTCATTTGAAGCGAAATTTAATTTGGGAGATGCATTGTATAAACAAGGAAATTATAAAGAGGCTCTTAAAACTTGGTCGGAGCTTTTGCAAACTACTACTGATAGCAATAAACTTTCAAAATTGTATTACAACATAGGTAATGCCTTACTTAAAACCAATAAATTGAAAGAAAGCATTGGCAGTTATGTAAATTCTCTCAAACTTAATCCTAATGATAAGGATGCTAAATATAATTTATCAGTAGCTTTGCAGAAGCTGAAACGCCAACAACAACAGCAAAAACAAAACAAAAAGAACAATAAACAAAACAAGCAGAATAAGAAAAACAAACAAAATCAGAATAAACAAAACCAAAACAAGAATAAGAAAGATAAAAAGAAACAAAATAAGAATAAGGACAATCAAAATAAAAATAAACAAAATCAACAAAAGAATAAACAACAGCAAAACAAGCAAAATCAAGATAAAAATAAACAACAACAGAAAAAGCAACAGCAACAACAAAAGCAGGGGATGAGTAAAAAAGATGCTCAAAGGATTTTGAATGCATTGCAACAAAACGAAAATAAATTGCAAAAGAAAGTCAAAGCTCAAAAGTTGCGTCAAGAAAAAGCAAACAAGGTTAAGATAGATAAAGATTGGTAATGTGATAATGGGGTAATTAGGATAATGTGTTAATGGGGTAATTTTAATTGTTAGTGTTGTGTCGTTTATATGAGGTTCTAACTTCTTCCCTTGAGGGTAGATAGAATAGAGAGGGATGATAAACAATATGAATTAAAAAATTAAACAGATGAAAAAGATAATTTACATATTGGCTGTTTTGATACCGGCAATAGTTAATAACGCTTGGGGACAAGTAACATTTAGAGCTAGTGCACCAAGTGTGGTATCTATAGGAGAGCCGTTTGAATTGAGATATACTGTAACTGCAAGGGGGAAGAATCCGAACTTTCCTGATTTTAAAGACTTTGAAATGCTTGGTGGCCCTAATATGTCGAGCAGCAGCAGTATCAGTATAATTAACGGTAATGTGTCAAGGGAAGAAAAATATACATACAGTTTTTATCTCCAAGCCAACAAAACCGGTAAATTTACAATACCTCCTGCAACTATAACCGTAAAAGGGAAAAAGCTTACTTCCAATTCATTAACAATAGAAGTGGTTGGTGATCAATCTGCCGCTCAAGCAAAAAATAATCAATCACATTCAAGAAACATAGAACCTGCAGTTCCAAACAATGATAATTTATTTGTTAGGGTGCTTGTCAACAAAACAAATGTTTACGCAGGAGAGCAATTAACTGCTACCATAAAGATTTACACACGCGAAGATTTAGTTGGTTTTGACGATATAAAATTGCCGAATTTCAAAGGTTTTTGGGCTGATGACATACCAACTCCCGATCAAATTCAATTGCATCGTGAAAATGTGCATGGGAAGATTTATAATGTTGGGGTTATTAAGAAGACTATTCTTACACCGCAAAAGTCCGGAAAGTTAAAAATAGAACCGGCAGAAATCACTTGTGTGGTTAGAAAACGTGTAAGGAGCAATGCGGATGATTTCTTTTCGGCGTTTTGGGGTGGTGGTTACAAAAGGGTGAAGAAAAAAATAAAAAGTCCTGTTGTTACCATAAATGTTAAGCCTTTGCCACCTACAGATGATGAAGACTTTTACGGAGGAGTAGGTAATTTCAATATGGATGTCTCAATAGACAAAACAAGTGCAAAGGTAAACGATGCCATTACTCTCAAAGTAACTATTTCAGGAAAAGGTAATCTCAGGTTGTTTGATATTCCAAAAGTAAATTTACCGCCTGACTTTGAAACATACGATCCGAAAGAAACACAAAAAATCCGTAATACGGAATCCGGTACAGTTGGAAGTAGGACTTTTGAATATGTATTTATTCCGCGTCACGCAGGCAAATTTGAAATACCGCCTGTTAAGTTTACATATTTTGACTTGAGCGAAAAGAAATATAAAACACTTACATCGGATAAAATCATACTTAACATTGAAAAAGGGGAAGGCGAAGAAAGCGGACCGCTAACAACGGCATTTCACAAGGAAGACATAAAATATTTGGGTAAAGATATCAGGTTTATTAAACAAAGGGTTAAAAAATTCAACCGCAAAACGAATTATTACATCACATCAGTGAATTTCTTTTTGAGTTACGTTGTTGTATTGCTTTTGGCAATACTTGTAGTGCTGTTGCGAAGGAAACAGATAAAAGAAAATGCTGATATTGCAAGAGTTAAAAATAAACGTGCTCTTAAAATTGCCAAAAAACGCCTCAAAGCAGCAGAAGCAGCAATGAAAAAACAAGACGAAAAAGCATTCTACGAAGAAATTGCAAAAGCTCTTTGGCAATTGTTATCGGACAAACTTAACATTCCTATAGCAGACTTGAACAAAGATAATGCAAGGCAAAAACTTGAAAGCAAAGGTGTTGATAGCGAACTTATTAATAGTTATTTGTCGTTGATAGAAGATGCAGATTTCCAAAGATTTGCACCTGAGTCGCAAAGAATCGATATGAAAGATTTCTATAAGAAAGCATCGGAAATGATTGTAAAAATGAATCAAAAAATCGGATAATTATGAAAAAGTATTTAATAACAATAATATTAACCCTTTTGTCGGTAGCTATAAGTTTTGGCGAAAACAATATAAAAATAGCTCAAACTCTTTTGGATAGTGCTAATGCGGCTTATTCCAGAAAGCAATATGATGCTGCCGTGGATTATTACAAAAAAATACTTGAACTTGGATATGTTGCACCGGAAGTGTATTACAATCTTGGGAATTCCTATTTTAAGCAAAACAAAATCACCGATGCCATATATTATTACGAAAAAGCATTGAAACTTGCTCCGAACGACCAGGATATTAAATATAACTTAAGCATTGCAAATCAATATATTACGGATAAGATAAAACCAGTACCGGAGTTTTTCTTGACAAAAATTGTTCACAAAACAGCAGATTTAATGTCATCTAACCAGTGGGCAATTACTTCTTTGGTGGTGTTTATCATTGTGGTTGTGTCTGCCCTGTGGTTTTTGTTTACTCGCTCAATGTCAATGAAAAAAACAGCATTATATATCGTTATAATCGGTCTTTTTGTTTCTTCTGTGTCTTTGTATTTTTCGGGCTTGCAATACAGGCGTTACATCAAAAGCAACAAAGCCATAGTATTTGCTCCTACGGTAACTATAAAAAGTTCTCCGGACAAAGAGGGTAACGATCTTATGATTATTCATGAAGGCTTGAAAGTGGAAATTACCGACAGCCTGAACAATTGGTATGAAATTAGGCTTCCTGACGGTAACAAAGGCTGGACTGAAAAGCAGAATGTGAGGAAGATATAAAAAATAAAATAGTATTTTTATTAGTTTCGCGTGATGTTGACTTTCTGATTTTTACTTTTTCGTTTTTTTGAAAAAATGTATCTTTGTAATATGAAAATTAAGGGTTTTGAAATAAATAAGATATATACAGAGAATTGTGTGGATACAATGGCAAATATGCCGGAGGAAATTGTAGATATGGTTATGACTTCTCCACCTTATGATGATTTGAGAAATTATAAAGGATTTGAATTCCCTTTAGATGATATAATAAAAGGATTGTATCGTGTCCTTAAGGAAGGAGGAGTTATTATATGGGTTGTTGCTGATAAAACCGAAAATGGAAGTGAAACAGGTACAAGTTTTAAACAAGCACTAAGGTTTAAAGAATTGGGTTTTAGGATTCACGATACTATGATATATTATAAAAATAATCCGATGCCTACAACAGGAAAGAGGTATCATCAGCATTTTGAATATATGTTTTGTTTCTCAAAAGATACTCCAAAAACATTTAATCCAATAACAGAACCAACTAAATATAACGGATTGGCAAATATGAAAAACAGGGGGAAAGAGGGACGTTTGAACTATAAAAAAGTGGAAAGAACAACTGAAAAGAAAGTGGGAAATGTGTTTTTTTATTCTGTTGGTGGGGGCATTTCTACAAAAGATAAGATAGCATATAAGCATCCTGCTATTTTCCCTGAAAAGCTTGTGTATGACCAAATTATAACTTGGACAAATAAGGGAGATGTAGTTTATGATCCGTTTATGGGAAGTGGAACAACAGCAAAAGTTGCACATTTGCTTGGTAGAAAGTGGATAGGATCTGAAATATCAGAGGAATATACTGAAATAGCTAACAAACGTTTGGAAAAATATTTGAAAAACAATTTTTTATTTACTTTAAATGGAGAGTAAAATGGATTTAGTAAAAAGAGGATCTCAAACAGCGAAAGACGGATTTAAAAATGAAAAAGATATTGTTAATAAATTTAACAATTGGAAAAAAGACAAAACTGCACAGGAATGGCTTAAAATAATGGGATATAAGTTGGAAGAAATTGAATATGTGGAAGCAATTATAATTTCAGGTTATAAAACAGATGTTCAAGTTCAAGTAAGTATTAAATTAAAAAAAGCTATTGATGTTGAAAACATACAAGTTAAGTTGGTAAGTAATCCTAAAGGTTTTAACCAAATAGATAAAAGAAGTGTGGATAAGTATGTGGAAATGTGGAAT
>JALTDM010000208.1 GCA_027074135.1 Bacteroidales bacterium | reverse complement strand
ACAATAAACATGATAATAATATGAGCTCAAAAAAAATAGTAGGTTACACATTGGCAATAATGGTAGTAATAGTTACTGTAGTTGCTATACTCGCCATATGGGATATAATTGATTTGCAAAACGTTACGGCAAAGTTGATAAAATCTCTTATTATAATATTCTTTTCCTCTGTAGTAATTCTTTTTATTTACGGAGTTGTGATGAAAGAAGGTGGAAATTAGAATTATTATTTCCAACACTCGTTGAAATTATTTTTCTTAAAAAGTTTTATGTAAGAAACAAACCATTCGCGAAGGTAAGAGTGTAAATTTTTGCAGCATTCCAATTGATTTGAAGATGTGAAATTTTTATAACATTCTTTTACTTTTTCCAAAAGTTCGGTGTGAAGTTTTTTATGTAACTCATATTTGTTTTTGTCGCAATCTATCAAGTTAATATCTTTTTCGATCATATAATGCTCTATGTAAAAAATGATTTCGAAGAAAATATCGTGAATGTTTTTTCTGCAACCTTTGTTTATGGCATCTGCAAGTTTGTTAATAATAGTTACAAACCTTTTGTGTTGGTCATCAAGCAATGTATTTGATGTAACATATTCTTTTTTCCACAATATATATTCAATTTCTTTTGAAGACATAACAATGTTTTTGGGCAAAAAAACAAAAGAAAATAAAGCCGGATAATGACAAAAGTCAATAAAATAAAAAAGGGGCTTTTGTGCCCCTTATATTTTATGAAACCTTTGCGGTATTTTCTACACGCTGCTTGGCATAATCTATGTCTATAACAAATTTTTTCTTCTTTGACGAAGGTGCTTCAAACATTGCATCATTCATTATCTTTTCAAGAATTGTCCTTAACCCTCTTGCACCAAGTTTGTTCTCCATTGCTTTTTCTACCACATAATCAATCACTTCATCTTCAAAAACCAATTCTACACCATCCAGTTTAAACAAGTGCTTATATTGCTTTATCAATGAATTTTTCGGTTTCAGAAGTATTTCTTTCAATGCTTCTTTATCCAACGGATGCAAAAATGTTAGCACCGGCATACGGCCTATAAGCTCCGGAATAAGTCCGTAAGTTTTCAAATCCTGATGAGTTATGTATTGCAAAAAATTTTCCTTATCAACCTTTTGCACTTCTTGCGATGCTTTAAAGCCTACTGCTTTAGTATTCATCCGCCTTGCTATAATTTTTTCTATTCCGTCAAAAGCACCGCCTGCTATAAAAAGTATGTTTTTTGTGTTTACTTGAATAAATTTTTGCTCGGGGTGTTTTCGTCCACCTTGCGGCGGGACATTAACAATTGTACCTTCAAGCAATTTGAGTAAACCTTGTTGCACACCTTCTCCTGATACATCACGGGTAATCGAAGGATTATCACTTTTTCTTGCAATTTTATCTATCTCGTCAATAAACACTATACCTCTTTCCGCTTTCGCAACATTATAATCGGCAGCCTGCAACAACCTGCTCAAAATGGATTCAACATCTTCACCTACATATCCCGCTTCCGTAAATACCGTGGCGTCCACAATGGTAAAAGGCACACTCAGGAGTTTGGCAATAGTCTGCGCAAGCAATGTTTTACCTGTACCCGTTTCACCTACCATTATTATGTTGGACTTGTCTATTTCTATATCATCTGAACTGCCGGAATTTATCCTTTTGTAATGATTATAAACAGCAACGGAAATTACTTTTTTAGCCTCTTCTTGCCCGATTACATACTGATCCAGGAAAGCCTTGATTTCTTTGGGCTTTGGTATTTCCAATTTCTCATCTACGCCTGCAACACCTTTTACCCTTCCGCTTGAAATTTCTTCTTGCAATATATCATAAGCAGCCGTAATACAATTATCACAAATATTTGCTTCCAGCCCGCTTATCAAAAAATTAACTTCATTTTCACTCCTTCCGCAAAAAGAACATTTTCTTTTTCCTTTCATATCTACCGGCTATTTTGCTTTTCTTACCAATACTTCATCAATCATCCCGTATTTTACGGCTTCTTCTGCTGTCATCCAAAAATCACGATCAGCATCTTTTTCTATTTGTTTAATAGTTTTCCCGGTATGTTTTGAGATTATTTCATAAAGTTCCCTTTTAAGTTTTATTATTTCTCTTGCAGTAATCTCAATATCAACGGCTTGACCTTCAACTCCTCCCATCGGTTGATGTATCATAACTCGAGAATGTTTAAGAGCAGACCTTTTCCCTTTTTCACCTGCACACAACAAAATTGCACCCATAGATGCAGCTATTCCGGTACAAATAGTTGCTACATCCGAAGATATATATTGCATAGTATCATAAATCCCTAATCCTGCATAAACAGAGCCACCCGGTGTATTCAAATATACTTGTATATCTTTATTAGGATCTGTAGATTCCAAAAATAATAATTGAGCCTGAACGACATTAGATACATAATCATCAATAGGAACACCTAAAAAAATAATTCTGTCCATCATAAGTCGTGAGAAAACATCCATTGTTGCAATATTCAACGATCTTTCTTCAATAATAGTTGGTGATATGTAACTATTAACAAATGCGGCATATTTATCAAGTGTTGTTCCGCTTACACCCAAATGTTTGGTAGCATACTTATAAAATTCGTCTTGTTTTTTCATTTTCGGTTATTTTTTAATTGACTTTGTAAAGGTAAAAAATATTTTTCAAAAAAAGGTATTCCCGGACCTGACATCCGAAAATACCTTTTTTAAAATTCAATAAGACTAATATATTATTTTGTTGTACCTTTTACTTTTTGGTCATACAATTTTTCCAATTCACTAAAACTTATTGCTTTTTCTTCAGGTTTATTCTTTTCGAGCATAGCATTTACAATTTTATCCCAAGATACAGTCATAAATATTTGGTTGTAAAGATTTTCATCTTTATAAAGAGATTCTTTTACTTGATTTATAAGTTGTTCGTTTCCTTCGAATGTTGTAATACCGTATTGAACTAAATACCCCTTAGCATATTCCGTATAGAGATTATCAATATCTTCTTCGGTTACTTTAACATCTAATTTCTTCAATAAATGATCAACAATTATATCAAGCTTTAGAGATTTCAAAGTTTCCTCCCAATATTTATCAATATCTTCTTGCTTATTGCCTCTTTCAAGCAAATATCTTTTCAGAAACTCTCCGGGTAAATTAATATCAATTTTCTTCAAGAGATACTCTTCCAATTCTTTACGGAATAAATCTTTTGCAAGTTTTTCTCCTTCTTTTTCCAGTTCTTCTTTAATTTTACCTCTAAATTCTTCTTCAGATATTTCTTCTCCATATAATTTTTCAAATAATTCTTTACCGACTTCAGCTTCCTTGTATTCTTTAAAATGGCTTACAGTATATTTAAAGTTCTTACTGTCATATTCCTTACCTTTAAATATATATTTAAGATCTGCTTCTTTTATATCTTTTTCTACATCAATCTCCATAGACTCACCTTTCTTAAGAGTCTTAAATTCATCTGTTTTATCATCTGAAGTAAAACTATCTTGTATAAAAGGTACATTTTCTATTTTTAATGGTTCTGATTTCTCGATATCACTAATTTCTTCTAATACTCCATAAACTACAGCTCTATCTGTTTCTCTTTCTTCAACTTCTTTCCAATCACCAAATTGCTGCTTATAAAGTTTTATTCTGTTTTCGATATCTTCATCCGTAACTTCAACTTTATAAAGTGAAGTTTCTATTTTTTCATTTCCCGGATCAAAATCTATTTCAGGTCTAAGTAAAACATCAAAATAAAATTCAAATTTGTCCGGATTTTTAAAATCTGCAATGCTTTTATACTTTGATGAAGAAATAGGATTAAGAACTACATCCAAATCTTTCAGATAATCTGCAAGAGCAGAAGAAATCTTTTTTTCAATAACTTCACCCAGTACACTTTCTCCCACTTTTTTTTCAATTAAGTTCAACGGGGCCAAACCGGGTCTAAATCCAGGGATATTAGTTTCTCTTCTAATTTTTCTAATTTGTTTGTCATATTCCTCTTGGTAATCTTTTTTTTCAAATACAATTTTTATTGTAGCTGTTAAATCATCATTTTTAATTAAACTGATGTCCATAATAAATTTTTTTTTAAGTTTTTAAGAATAAGAAAAAACCGCTTCAATTCTTGAAAATTGAAGCGGATATTTATCGTGCGGATGAAGGGACTCGAACCCCCACGCCTTGCGGCACTAGATCCTAAGTCTAGCGCGTCTACCAATTCCGCCACATCCGCAATTATCAATTTTTGCACAAAATTACATTCTTTTTTTTGTAGGTTTAACATTTTAAGACTATTTTTGTTGAAAATTTTATGAAATATGAAAAGAATTTTGTCTATATTATTAGTTTTCAGTTCATTTACAACATTCGCCCAAGTAGTTAATGAAACAAAAGACTCCACAACTAAAGTTGATTGGAAAGGTGGTGTAACATATATTAAAGATACACAAGAGGTTTGTAACACACAATGGGCAACTAAAGTTATTGATTTTTCATCTCAATATAGTAAATATAAAAGGTCAGCTAAAATGGCATTGGGCTGGCCCAATGCTATGTTTCCGGGAGGTGAATCAGATGCAGCTTGGTCAGTAAAAACAAAAAATGGTCAAGAAGATCCAAAACCGGGATTTATTAAAGTGGGGTATGATAAACCAATGAAAATAAGACAAGTTGTTGTCTGTGAAAATAATGCTCCGGGTGCAATAACTGAAGTAATTATTTACGGAACAGAAAAGGGAGAGCAACAAACGGTATATAAAGCAGAGCCTAAAACATTAACTCAAAAGACAAGAACTTTGAATATTTTCTTACCGGAAATTTCAAAATTCTACGTGAGTGCAGTTGAAGTAAAAATGGATCAAGTAAAAGTTCCGGGATGGAACCAAATAGATGCAATAGGAATTTCTGAATGCAAAGATTCTGTAAAAGTCAAAATAAACTTAGTACCCAAACTTGTATTTAAATCCAAACCTGAAAATCTCGGACCAAATATAAACTCTATTTATGATGAAGTAGCTCCGTTTATTTCACCAGACGGAAGGACTCTTTATTTCGTAAGGAAAAATCATCCTGAAAATATAGGTGGATTTAAAGATGAAGATGATATCTGGTATAGCACCATGGTTGACAGTCAATGGACACCTGCCAAAAATATCGGGTATCCATTAAATAATAAATATAGTAATTTCGTACAATCTGTTACACCTGACGGAAATGCATTATTGCTTGGTAATGTTTATAATAAAGATGGAAGTATGAGTGCTGGTGTATCAATGTCTTATCGTACAAGAAACGGATGGTCATTCCCAATAAAACAAATTATTGATAATTTTTACAATCAAAGCAAATATGCCAATTATTTCTTATCAAATGATGGTCGTGTTCTTTTGATGGCGATACAAAGAAAAGATAGTTATGGAGGATTAGATATTTATGTTAGCTTCCTAAAAAGCGATAACCATTGGACCGAACCTGAAAATCTCGGTCCTGTAGTAAATACAGTAATGAATGATTATAGCCCGTTTTTGGCTGCTGATGGTGTTACAATGTATTATTCTACAGAAGGATATCCAGGATACGGCAAAGCAGATATTTTTGTGACAAAAAGATTAGATGACACATGGACTAATTGGACATTACCTCAAAACTTAGGACCTGTTCTAAACAGTGAAAAAGCTGATGCTAAATATAATATACCAGCCTCAGGCAAATATGCGTATTTTTCATCCGAAAAAAATTCAATAGGCGGTTCAGACATTTTCAGAATTAAATTACCTGAAAAAGCTAAACCTAAACCGGTTGTTCTTATTTCAGGCAGAGTTCTGAATGACAGAACAAATGAACCTGTCATGGCTAAAATATATGTAGAAGAATTACCTGGTGGCAAAGAAGTTGCAATTGCACGTACAGATCCCAAAACAGGTAAGTTTAAAATCATTTTACCTGCAGGTAAAAAATATGGATTCCGCGCTGTAGCGAAAGGATTTTTTGATATTGACAAAAATATAGACTTGACGGACGTAAAAGAATATAAAGAAATAGATGATGAAGTAATGAGAATTGGACCAGTAGAAGTAGGAACAGTTGTAAGACTTAACAATATATTCTTTGAATTTGGAAAGGCTGTTCTCAAACCAGAATCTTTTCCGGAACTCGATAGAACTGTGAAATTCTTAAAAGACAACCCGAAAGTAATGATTGAAATTGCAGGACATACAGATAATGTAGGTAGCGAAATAGCAAATCTAAAATTATCACAACGACGAGCACAAGCAGTTGCAGACTATCTTATTGAACATGGTATTGATAAATCCAGACTAATCGTCAAAGGTTATGGTGAAAGCAGACCTATTGCATTTAACAATACACCGGAAGGACGCGCAAGAAACAGACGTGTTGAATTTAAAGTATTGAAAAAATAACAGATTAAGTTTAAAAAAAAATAATAAAAGCTGCCATTTTAAGTGGTAGTTTTTATTATTTTTGAGATATCTGAAAAATTGCTTAGACACCTGCTTCAATATAAAATACTTCTTTTAAAAACCCGAAAACAAATCACATAAAAAATGAAAACGACAAAAGTTTAATTTGCAACAGAATATATCCTGCCACTTCTCCACGTTTGAACAGCCTGATACCAAATAGGTTTGTATTCCAAATGTCTTTCAAGGACATAAACATTATCACAATAATCATTCTTATACTTATCAAAGATAAAAGCCAATGGTGCTGCAGTTGAACTTGAATAAACCCATTTTTCACTCGTCGGAGATTTATAAACATCTTTTGGAGGACCAAATATTATATATATCATACCTCTGTCTGTCAACCATCCGGGCTTGTAGGTAGTAAATCTTATATTAGCATACAACACTCTGTTATAATATACTTTTATTAATTCTGCTGCTCTGTATTTATTATTAGCTAAACTAAGCCAAAAATCATCAATTGCTTCCTTTCTATTCTTATAAAGCTTATAATTTTCAAATTCTGTAGAATTAGTTAAATAACGAATAGGAAACAATAATTCTGTAGGTGTTTTAAGTTCAGGAAAATCTTTCCTAAAATCTGCCAACACCTTTCCCCCACTTTTGGAAGTGTCAGCTTTTATCAAATATATATATCCCTTTCCCGGCAATAAATATGAATTATTGGGAATTATAAATAATGAATCGTAAGTAACTGTCGGGAAATTAAAAACAAATTGTTTTGTTGAAAATGGAGGATCTGGGAAATGTTTATAATAATTGTACTTAAAAACATAAAGAGAATCTGCTTTATTATGTCTCACTTTAACCTTTGAATTAAAAAAAGTAACACCTAAAACTTTATTTGAAATACTATCTTTTATCAAAAAATTAATTGGAGCATTAACATTTTTATTATTTACAAAATAATAATTCTCAAACGAAGTTTTGGTAATAACATCAGTCAATTTAAAATAAACAACTAAGTTTTTATATCCACCGTTTTTTATATCAAGAGACAACAATGTATTCTTTTCGTTAAGCACGGGATTAATAATAAC
>JALTDM010000207.1 GCA_027074135.1 Bacteroidales bacterium | reverse complement strand
TCCACACCACGAAATGCAAAGCAATAATTTAGTTTTAAATAGAGATGGTGTGGTTGCAGCTTGGGCAGCTTTAAATGGTGCAAGAAATAGACCTAATATTAGTCCTGAACAAAAACTACAAGCAGCTAAACATTTATTAAAACATTATAAAGTGTTAAAAAAAGATGAATTGGTTAACGAAATTCCACAAGGACTATTAGATATGGTTAAAGAATTAGAAGTAGAGGTGACAAAAATGTATGAAGAAGAAAAAGCTTTAACTCCTACAATAGATAAAGTTGTAGAAGAGAATAAAGGTAACAAATTAGGTGACTCTATTAAAGATGGTAAGCCTGGTGAAATATTTGTGAATGCAACAGATAAAAGTATTTTAGGTGTTTATCCTAATCCTCCAATGGGTTATGTAGTTAGAAGATTTATAAAAGGTGCAAAAGATATTCCTACATTTGTTTTAGGAAAATCAGAAATCGCTAAGTTGCTAAATCTTATGAATACTGCATTTAAAGATAAAGATGAAAATGGTAGAGAAAAAGATATTTTACCAGAAGAAACTAAATCAGTTAATCCTATAGATGTTTTTAAAGAAATATGGTCAGATGACCCAGATAATGCTTTAAAAGCTTATACAGAAGTAGAGAAGTTTCTTAATGCAGAAGTTGCAAAAATATTAACAAATGAACAACCAAAACAAGGAGAAGAATAATGGGTATTGAAGTAATTAAAAATTTAAAAACTGAGTTAGACGCTCTTAAAACAGAAGTAACAGAGGCTAAATCAGTAGGAGAAACAATCGCAGCTATTGAAGCAAGAATTGATGCTATGGAAAATGAAAGAAAAAAATCATTTGAAGTTGGTGCAGTAGATGAAAGAATGGTTAAAAAAGCAAAAGCTGACGCTGCTAATCTTGTATTAAAAGCAAAATTACTAAATAGAGATACACAATCATTTGAAGAGTTTAAAAAACTTGCTACTTTAGTTGAAAAAGCAATTAAACCTGCTGATATTTCAAGTTGGTTAGATGAACAATTCAGTAAACAAGTTATTGATTTAATGGATTATGATTTAAAAATTGAAAAACTATTTGGTTCTATTACTGTTCCTAATGGCGTAGCACAATTATCGTTTCCACAAAAAACAGCAAGAAGTAAAGCGTATTTAATTACACCAGCAACTGATGCAGTTGAAAGTGCAATGACAGGTGGTAAAGTATCATTTAATCCAGTTAAACTTAAAACATTAGTTACTGTTTCTGATGAAGCTAAAAATGAAGCTGTTGTTGGTGCATTGCTTGATGTTGTAAAACAAGATATCGCTTATTCGCTTGCAATCGGTGTTGAAGATGCACTTGTAAATGGTGATACATCTGGAGATATAAATGATAATCCAGCAGCAACTGATGTTTCAAATGCCTTTGATGGTTTAAGAAAATATGGTCTTAACAATTCAGTTGATAATGGTGCTGGTTCTCTTTCTATTAGTTCAATTAGAACTGCTGTTAAACAAATGGGTGTATTTGGCTCTAACCCATCTGAATGTGTAATGGTTGTTAATCCAAGAGTTTATGCTCAACTTAAAAATTTAACTGACTTACAAACTATTGACAAAATAGGAAATGCTGCTGTTCTTAAAACAGGAACTGTTGCAATGCTTGATGGTATGCAAGTTGTTGTTACTGATTTTACTCCTAATACATTAGATAGTAAAGGTAATGTATCTTCAAGTGGAAATAAAACTGCTGCTTTGATTGTTAATACAAAAGCATTTAAAGTAGGAAAAAGAAATATTGTAGAGTTTGAACAAGATAGAAATATTGTAAATGATACTATGATTTATACAGGTAGAGTTTACAGAGATTTTCATCAAATGTTTGTTCCAGTCACACCAATAGCAGAAGTAATAAACATAGGAGATTAATTTTTAATCTTCTTTTTACTTTTTTTTCGCAGTGCTTTCGGCCAAGCTGAAAAAGCCTTTGCCGTCGGGGTGGCAGTGGGCGGCGCTGTCCAGTTTTTTGTCCAGGTTTTGTTCGTCCACCGGGTATCTTTCCGGTTTACGCTGAAAAAGAGCACTGCGGCCTCTGTCAAACCCCTGTTTAGCCGGGCCGCGCCGGTAGTGCTGGCCATGGGGGTATTTCAACTGAACATGCTGGTGGGACGAAGTGCTGCATCCTTTCTTTCCACCGGAGAAGTCTCATCACTGGACTACTCCGCGAGGATTATTGAAATTGTCATGGGGCTGGCT
>JALTDM010000206.1 GCA_027074135.1 Bacteroidales bacterium | reverse complement strand
GTTCTTTTGTAAGTACATTTAACTGGTCAATTCTTTTTCTTAAAAACCTTTTTGTCTTTTCTGTTACAATATTAGCTGAACGGAAAATCACTTCATCATGTAAAATTTTAATTTGTATTATACCATAATGTGCGGAATATCCGTTTACAGGTTTTTTATAACTGTGATGATAAAGGTTCTGTACTGATTCAATAAAAATATGGAAAACCTTTTTTAACACATTCCTTTTTAATCCTATTTCCTCAATTCTTTTCTCCAGTTGATCCAGCAATTCGGTAGAAGTATCATCCGTAATCTTTCCCTTATAATAAAGAAGAAAGATACCGCTTTCACTTAATACATCAAAATATGTTGCTATATCAAAACTCATTCTTCTACCACTATTTTTTACAAAAGTAAGCAATTTTTTTATTTCACAAAAATTAAATTTTTAGTTCTCTGAATGACAATGTTTTTTCTCTATATGCATCAATCGGATCACAAGTACACGTAAGATTCCTATCTCCATACGCATCATTAACACGTGCAACTGGAATATGAAATTTATTTTCTTTTATCCATGGAGTAGGAAATGCTGCTTTTCCCCTGCCATATTTATGTGACCAATCGTCGGACATAAGTTCATAATATGGATGTGGTGCATTTTTCAAAACATTGTCTTCTTTGTCTGCACTGCCGTTTTTTACTTCCTCTATTTCTTCATATATGCTTACCATTGCGTCTATGAACCTGTTTAATTCATAAAGTGATTCGCTTTCAGTAGGTTCAACCATAAGAGTACCATGAACAGGGAAACTTAATGTTGGTGCATGGAAACCGTAATCCATAAGCCGCTTGGCAATATCGGTTTCACTTATGCCGGATTCATATTTTATAGGTCTGCAATCCAATATGAGTTCGTGTGCCACATTACCGTTTTCACCCTTATAGAGTACGGGGAAGTAATTATTAAGTTTTTTAGCTAAATAGTTGGCACTGAGTATGGAAACTTTGCTGGACATTGTTAGTCCTTCTGCGCCCATCATTCTTATATATGCGTGTGCAATTGGTAAAATGTATGCACTGCCGTAAGGTGCACTTGATACTGCTGTGAGTGCTTTGTCACTTTCGTTAATATTTACTACCGGATGTGAAGGCAGGTATGGTGCCAAAAATTCTTTTACCAAAACAGGGCCTACTCCCGGACCGCCGCCACCGTGAGGGCTTGCAAATGTCTTGTGCAAGTTGAGGTGGCAAACATCTGCTCCTATTGTTGCGGGATTGGTAAGTCCCATTTGAGCATTCATGTTGGCTCCGTCCAGGTAAACAAGACCGCCATAATTGTGTATAGTGTCAACCATTTCCTTTATGCGTGCTTCATATACTCCGTGTGTAGACGGATATGTAACCATAAAGCCTGCCAGATTGTCTTTGTGTTGTTCTGCTTTAGCTTTTAAGTCGTTAACATCGATGTTACCGTTTTTGTCGCATTCAACTACCACCACTTTCATTCCCGCCATTACACTGCTGGCAGGATTGGTTCCATGAGCGGACGAAGGAATAAGCATAACATTCCTATAGGTTTCTCCCTTGTCGTCAAAATATTGCCTAATTGTTCTAAGTCCAGTGTATTCTCCTGCAGCTCCGGAATTCGGTTGAAAAGTAATAGCATCAAAACCGGTAATTTCTTTTAAAAAGTTACCAAGTTCATCTATCAAATGCTTATACCCTTCGGCTTGATTTTGAGGTACAAACGGATGGATTTTTGCCCATTCGGGCCAACTTAACGGTAACATTTCAGTTGCAGCATTGAGTTTCATTGTGCAAGAGCCTAGAGGTATCATTGAATGAGTGAGGCTAATGTCTTTTCTCTCGAGAGATTTAATGTAACGCATCATTTCTGTCTCAGTGTGATAACGTTTGAATACATTTTCTGTTAAAATATCATCTGTTCTTATCATTTGTTGAGGAAGAATTTCATTTACTTCTACATCAGTCGGGATTTCTTTGTCTGCAACTTCCGCAAAAATTGATGCAATTTCGTAAATGTCTTCTGTGGTAGTAGTTTCGTTTATGCTTATGCCAATTGTGTTATTATCAAAATAGTTGAAATTGATTTGGTTTCTCAATGCCAAGTTTCTGATTTCTTTTACTTTGTCAGTTTTTATTTTTAGTGTGTCAAAGAAAAGTTTATTTTCTTGTTCGTAGCCGAGTTTTGTGAGTAGGGTATTGAGAAGTAAAGTGTTTTCGTGAATGTTGTTTGCAATTGCTTTCAGACCTTCCGTACCATGATAAACGGCATACATTCCTGCCATAATTGCAAGTAATGCTTGTGCGGTACAAATATTTGATGTGGCTTTTTCTCTTTTTATGTGTTGTTCTCTGGTTTGCAATGCCATTCTGAGTGCATAATTACCTTTTGCATCTACGGATACGCCGATAATTCTACCCGGTACATTTCTTTTATATTTTTCAAGTGTAGCAAAATATGCAGCATGCGGACCGCCGAATCCCATTGGTGTTCCGAACCTTTGGGTAGAGCCGAAAACAATATCTGCTCCCCACACACCGGGAGGAGTTAGCAAAACAAGAGCCATCAAGTCTGCTGCAACGGCAACTTTTATTTCTTTTTCTTTTAGCTTTGATACAAAATCTTTGTAATCTTCAACCTTGCCATCTGCAGTCGGGTATTGAATTATTGCACCGAAAAATGATTCATCTCCTTCAAATTCCTTGAAATTCCCAACAACTAATTCTACACCAATCGGATAAGCGTGTGTTTTCAATACAGCTAATGTTTGTGGAAAAATATTTTCATCAACAAAGAGCTTGTTAACACCTTCCTTAACTGCTTTTCTGCTTCTAAGATTGTACATCATAGACATAGCTTCGGAAGCGGCTGTGCCTTCGTCAAGAAGTGATGAATTTGCCAATTCCATTTTAGTAAGAGAAACTACCATTGTTTGGAAATTAAGCAATGCTTCGAGCCTTCCTTGTGATATTTCGGCTTGGTATGGTGTGTATGAAGTGTACCACGAAGGATTTTCAAAAATGTTCCTTAAAATAACTGAAGGAGTATGGGTGTCGTAATATCCCATACCTATATATGACTTGTAAACCTTGTTCATGGAAGCAAGGCTTTTTATGTATTCCAAGTATTTATCTTCTGTAAGAGGTTCCGGCAGATTCAGCTTATTTGATAACCTTATGTTAGCAGGAACAGTATCCTCAATCAATTCATCTAAAGAATTGTAGCCGAGTTCTTTTACCATATTTTTTATTTCTTCTTCCGTCAAACCTATGTGACGACCATATAAAGCATTGGGATTCATTGTGTTTAATGATTTTTTAATTCAACCCAAATATAAGATAATTTTACTTAAAAATTGTTGTTATTTTTTATTAAAGAAAAAATGTCTTGTATCGATAAATTTTATCTGATTATATTTGTAGTGCATAACATTAAATTTGCTAAATGAAAAAACTTTTCGTTATATTTTTTTCTTTTATTTCAATTTTATCTTTTGGTCAAACAGATACATTAATATTGTTAAGTGGTAATAAATTACCGGTCAAAAGTTTTTCAAAATTGAAAAACGGAATGTACAGATTTGATGTGATTAAGAAACACAAAATCAAGAGTGTTGATTTTTATCCTTCGGAACTTTTTGTTGTTAAACACAAAAATGGTAGTATTACTAAACTTTTTAGTAAGTTTTACGATAAAGAATCAGGCTTGAATTTTACTTATGACAATGCAGAAGAATATGTAAAAGGAGAAATTTTTGCAAAAAGGAATTATAAATTCACAGGTGGTAAAATAATAAACTTTATAATAGGGGCTGTTTCTCCGATTGTTTCATCTGCACTTACGGGTACAATTATTTTTTCTCCGCTTTTACCTTTTGCATCTGCTGTGATAATCGGTTATATAAAAAATTCACCTAAAGTTTTTAATAAAAGATTTCCACAATTCAAAGGCAATGTTTTTTTCAAAAAAGGTTATATTGATGCAATGCGTAATATCAAATTAAGTATAGGAACTAAATTTTCAATAATTGGATTACTTTCCGGAACAGCCGGGTATATAATAATTTCGAAAATTCTTTAAATATGAAAAAATTTGTAGTTTTATTGCTATTTGCTTTTTGGGGTTTATTGTCTGAAGCTCAAAAAGATACTTTGTGGCTTACTGATGGCAGATTTTTTACAGTTAAGTCTGTAGAAATGAATGAAGACAGTTCATATAAAGTTACAATTATAAATGGTGAGGATCATAAAATAAAAGAATTTGAGCCTGAAGAAATGTTTGTTTTGAACAGGCAGAACGGGACAGAAAAGATTTTTTACAATGCCGGTGAGAATGATTTATCTTACATGGATATGAAAGATTTTGTTAAAGGAGAGAATTTGGCACGCAATAATTATAAGCCGACTTTTGTTTCTATAGCAAATTTTGCAATGTCCACGGGAATAAGTTTATTTTTGGGTATGCACGGTTTGGTTTTTTATTCACCTTTGGGTGTACTTATTCCAACTGTTATTCTTGCTAACATTAATCTTTTAGGAAAAAAACTTGGCAATAAATACAATGATAATTTTAAGAATGGCTATGTTGTTGCAGCTAAACATAAAAAAACACTTTGGTTGATAAAGGCAGGAATAGCAGGTATTTTAACCGGAGGTGGAATTTCATTTATTATTGTCAAATAAAAATATTGCGGCATGAAAAGTTATAGGAAAGAATTGTGGTTTAATACACCGCACCGTCGGGATTTCATTAATATTACACCTGAGGTAGAAAAATGTGTTGTTGAAAGTGGTGTTAAAGAAGGTTTGTGCCTTGTTAATGCTATGCATATTACAGCAAGTATTTTTATTAACGATGACGAACACGGATTGCATCAGGATTTTGAAAGGTGGCTTGAAGAACTTGCTCCCGAAAAACCTTATAGCCGTTATATGCACAACCGAACGGGAGAAGATAATGGTGACGCACATCTCAAAAGGCAGGTTATGGGACGGGAAGTAGTGGTAGCCATAACAAACGGCAAGTTGGATTTCGGACCGTGGGAACAGATTTTTTACGGTGAGTTTGACGGGAGACGTAATAAGAGAGTGCTTATTAAGATAATTGGGGAGTAATATAAATTCTTTCTCACTCCTAGAGCTGGGTGTACAGAATAATAAAATGAATTTGACGTTTTAGAAAGTATATTTGCTTTTATTTAGCCTGCAATGAGAAAGAAACTGCATATAATATTTATTTTTGTTTTATTTTATACTGTCGGACATGCTCAAAAATTGGTCTTAGGTATTAAAATTTCTCCCGATATTACCTTTACCAGTTCAAAAAATGAAAAATTTGAAAAAGGTCCTGCAGCTTTCGGGAGTTCAGCCGGATTTTCATTGGAGTTGCCAATTTCCCGTAAATTTAGTTTAGGTTGGGAGGCTGCATATATTTATGAAAATAGAAAACTTTATACGCATTATGATTGTTGCATTCACATACCGGAGGATATTTTTCATAAGTATCATTTTGTTTATTCTCACGGAATACAACTTCCGTTTTTTATAAAATACGGCAAAAATAATTTTTACATTTTTGGTCAATATGGAATACAATATTTTTTTAAGTCAAAATACAGGATTGATTATCTTAAATACAATATTAATTCACCTGAAAATATTTTTGTTTATAAGACCTTGAAAACCGATTTGAGACTAAATGCAGAAAATCTGCCGGTAGGGCAATTTGCAGCAATCGGCATAGGAAAAAGATTTAATGTTTTTAAGCAAATTTTTTCCATAGAATTAAAATATAGCTTAGATTTGGTAAATTGGGTATATAAACCGGATGATAATGATATAGATGAATTGAAGTTTAAAACACAAAGTTTATCGCTTACCATAGGTTTTATAGTGAAAAATAAAAAAAGAAGTAATAAGTGTGCGGAACTTTTATAAGAAAAGGCTGCCCTTAACTGAGCAGCCTTTTTAATTATCCTGAAAGATATGTTGATTAATACCTGTAATGATCAGGTTTATATGGACCATCAATAGGAACACCGATGTATTCCGCTTGTTCGGGAGTAAGTTTTGTAAGATGAACTCCTAATTTGTCCAAATGCAACCTTGCTACTTCTTCGTCCAAATGCTTAGGAAGCCTGTAAACATCAGTTTTGTAATTGTTTTTCCACAGTTCCATTTGGGCAAGTGTTTGGTTTGTAAAAGAATTACTCATTACAAATGATGGGTGCCCTGTTGCGTTTCCGAGATTTACAAGCCTTCCCTCACTCAACAGAATGATTGAATGTCCGTCCGGAAAAATAAATTGATCCACTTGCGGCTTTATGTTCACTCTTTTGATGCCGGGATAGTTGATGAGCTTGTCCACTTGAATTTCGTTGTCGAAGTGTCCTATGTTACATACAATGGCACCGTCTTTCATTTTTTCCATATGTTCTATGCGAATAATATCACGGTTACCTGTGGTTGTAATAAAAATGTCTGTATTTTCCACAACATCTTCCACTGTCTTTACTTCGTAACCTTCCATAGCTGCTTGTAAAGCACAAATCGGGTCAACTTCCGTAACGGTTACTATTGCTCCAAATCCACGCATTGATTGAGCAGAACCTTTTCCCACATCACCGTATCCGCAAACGAGAACTCTTTTACCGGCTATCATTATGTCGGTAGCTCTCTTAATGCCATCGGCAAGTGATTCTCTACAGCCGTAAAGGTTATCAAATTTTGATTTTGTTACAGAATCATTTACATTTATTGCAGGGAAAAGGAGTTTACCTTTTTCTTTCATTTGGTAGAGTCTGTGAACTCCGGTAGTCGTTTCTTCTGAAACACCTTTTATCTTTTCGGCATATCTGTGCCATTTATTAGGATCTTTTTCGTAAATAATTTTAAGCCTTTTCATTAATTCCCTTTCGTCTTCGGAGAGAGAATCGTAATCAACATTAAGCAAAGACGGATCATTTTCTATATCGAACCCTTTGTGAATCATTAAAGTAGCATCGCCGCCATCATCTATGATGAGATCGGGACCACTTCCATCAGGCCAAGTAAGTGCTTGTTCGGTGCACCACCAATATTCTTTCAATGTTTCGCCTTTCCAAGCAAAAACGGGAATTCCTTTTGCAGCAATCGCAGCAGCAGCGTGGTCTTGTGTTGAGTAAATATTACAACTTGCCCAACGTACATCTGCACCAAGTTCCACAAGGGTTTCAATCAAAACTGCCGTTTGAATTGTCATATGTAGCGAACCGGAAATTTTTGCTCCTTTAAGCGGTTTTTCTTTTCCGTATTTTCCCCTTAATGCCATTAGACCCGGCATCTCTTTTTCTGCCAATTCAATTTCTTTTCTTCCGAAATCGGCAAGACTAATGTCTTTAACTTTGTAAGGAAGTGTTTTTTCTTCTACCATAGTCTAAAAATTTTATTTTGAAGTTTTTTGCAAAGGTAGGGATTTTTTAGAGTAAAATTCTACAATAAAGTCAGATTTTGTTTCCGACTTAAATAAAAAAGGGGCTGTCCAAAAAAAAGGGCAGCCTTTTTTTATTTGCTAATTTGTAGTTATGCGTGTATTAAAAA
>JALTDM010000205.1 GCA_027074135.1 Bacteroidales bacterium | reverse complement strand
ACACTCGCACGAATGATTGCAAACCTCACAGGCAGAAAACTTTTTACCATAAACGCAATAGAATCCGGCGTTAAGCAAATTAAAGAAGTCTCGGCACAACTGAATTCCGTCTTTATCACCCAAACACCTATCCTTTTTATTGACGAAATTCACCGCTTCAACAAAGCTCAACAAGACGCACTGCTGAAAATAGTGGAAGAAGGCTCTGTTATCCTAATTGCCGCAACCACCGAAAATCCCTCTTTTGAAATAATAAACCCGTTGCTTTCCCGCTGTCAACTCTATATCCTGAAAGAACTTGGCGAAAATGAACTTAAAAAAATTCTCAACCGAGCCATTGCAGAAGATGAAGTTTTGAAAAAACTCCCCATTGAAATTAAAGAATATGAAGCACTACTCTATTTTTCGGGAGGAGATGCCCGCAAACTGCTAAATGCTTTGGAACTGGCTGTCAACTACCTGAAGAACAATGACAAAATAGTAATTGCCAATGAGGCTGTTGAAAAAATCATACAAGAAAAACCTGCTTACTACGACAAAAACAGCGACTTGCATTTCGACATAATTTCTGCTTTCATTAAATCAGTAAGAGGAAGTGACCCGGATGCGGCACTTTATTGGCTAGCCCGGATGCTCAATGCCGGAGAAGATATTTTATTCATAGCACGCAGGCTTATAATTCTTGCTGCCGAAGATATCGGACTCGCAAATCCTAATGCTCTTTTGCTTGCCAATGCTTGTTTTGATGCGGTAACCAAAATAGGAATGCCCGAAGCACGTATAATTCTCTCCGAAACAACTATTTACCTTGCCACTTCTCCCAAAAGCAACAGTGCATACAAAGCCATAAACAAAGCAATGGAATTTGCCCGAAAAACTGCAAATGCACCCGTTCCTATGCACTTACGAAACGCCCCAACCAAACTGATGGAAGAACTCGGCTATTCCGAAGGATATAAATATCCGCACGACTACCCCAGCAATTTTGTAAAACAAAACTATATGCCTGAAGGCATCATCGAAAAATTTTACACTCCTGGTTCAAATCAGAAAGAAAACTCCATAAAAGAGCAACAGAAAAAAATAAAAAATAAGTAAAACGTTTATTCATTATTTTTGTTAAAAAGCTAAAATACTATTAAAAACTTTTAACTTTGTGCTTTAAATAAAAATGAGATGGCAAAGAAAGGTGAAAATAAAGAAAATTTCTTTATAGTAATTTATAATTACGCTTTTAAAGAAATACGCAGATATAAATACAGTAAAACTAAATTTATATTGCTTATATTATTTATTATTATAACATTATCAATTATAAACTTTTTCGTAATATCATACACACCAATTAAATTTTTGGTTCCCGGATACCCTGATAAAGAAACTATTCTCATGTCACAAATTACCACACTAAAATTAGATTCAATAAAACACGAACTTGAGGTAAAAAACCAGTACATTACCAACGTCCTAAAAATTCTTAAAGGTGACAGTTTGAACAATTACACTAATGATACAATTGTTAAAGATACTAATCTTGATTATAAAAATTTGAATATGTCAATTTCTAAAAATGATAGTATTCTAAGACATGATGTTGAACAAAAAGAAATGTTTAATATTAATACAACAACGAATTTGTCAACAAATATAAATTTATACCAAATCAATTTTTATCCCCCAATTAAAGGTGTTGTATCAAATCCTTTTGATCCTTTGCGTGGTCATTTTGGAATTGATATTGTAACTAAACCAAACACAGCGGTTTCAGCTGTATTCGACGGTACTGTTATTGGCACATTCTGGTCTCTGGAAACAGGATATACAATTCAGATACAACACTTTAATAATGTTGTAACTGTATATAAACATTTATCAAGCATTATTGTTAAACAAGGAGACAGAATAAAAATCGGACAACCGATTGCATTTGTCGGTAATACCGGCGAACTGTCAAGTGGAACACACTTGCACTTTGAAATGTGGTATAGTGGTAAACCTTTAAACCCTGCTGATTTTATTTCTTTCAATCAATAGCAAAAAATGAAAAATATAGCAGTTCTAGGTTCCACAGGTTCAATCGGCAAACAAGCACTTGAAATTATAGAACAACACAATGATATTTTTCGTTCCGTAGTTCTCACTGCCGGAACAAATGCAAATCTACTTATCTCGCAAGCAAAAAAATTTAATCCAAAGTATGTTGTTATAGCCGATGAAAATCAATTCAAAACAGTAAACAAAGAATTATCGCCATTTGGGATAAATGTTCTGGCAGGCACCGATGCCATTAGTGAAATAGTTACACTTCCCGAAATTGATATGGTACTTACCGCCATGGTCGGATTTGCAGGACTAAAACCGACCGTAAATGCCATAAAACACAGAAAAGACATAGCTCTTGCCAATAAAGAAACTCTAGTAGTAGCAGGCAATATAATTATGTCACTTGCCAAAGAATATAATGTATCAATCATTCCCGTTGATTCAGAACATTCTGCCATTTTCCAATGTATTGAAGGCGAAAGACAAAACAAAATTGAAAAAATTATTTTAACAGCTTCGGGCGGACCATTTCGCGGCATGTCTTTGGACGAATTAAAAACAAAAACCAAAGCAGAAGCCCTGAAACACCCGAATTGGAACATGGGAGCGAAAATCACAATAGATTCGGCTTCTCTTATGAACAAAGGACTTGAAGTAATTGAAGCAAGGTGGCTTTTTGATGTACCACCAGAAGATATTGAAGTTATCATTCACCCGCAATCAATAATTCACTCACTCGTTCAATTTGAAGACGGCAGCATAAAAGCACAACTCGGCTTGCCTGATATGAAACTGCCCATACTCTATGCCTTTTCATACCCTAAAAGAATAAAATCACAACTGCCGAGGTTTGACTTCCTAAATTACCCGAAACTCACATTTGAAAAGCCAGACACTAAAGTATTCCGCAACTTGCAATTAGCTTTTGATGCCTTGAACCAAGGTGGCAATATACCGTGTATTCTCAATGCCGCCAACGAAATTGCCGTAGAAGCTTTTTTGCAGGATAAAATCAAGTTTACCGAAATGCCCGAACTCATCGAACAAACAATGCAAAAAGTAAGTTTCATAGAAAACCCTTCTCTTGAAGACTTATATCAAACCGACAATGAAGCTAGAAAAATTGCTGCAAGAATGATAAATAACTTATAAAATTTCGCTACAGCACCATTAAATCCTATGTTACCGTACGATTCTATCGTGTGGTAAAAACCTCATCAGCCATAGTAAAATCTTAGGTTACACTATCATACCTCATACCTACAAAAACACCGACCTAACCCCTGCCTCAAAATAAAATCTTTTTTGTAAATTCTTACCTACAGCAATACTTTTGTAACCCGCCCTGCCAAATATTTCCAAAACATTGCCGACAAACTTTCCGGCACCAACACCACAGTAAAACTCAGAATACAAAACACCTGACAATAAACTATTTCCATATTCCCGCCTCAAGTAGTCGTATGACCAATAAATGTTCCCGCCATAATTTACACTGTCGGTATTCATTCCCTTTTGCAAATACCTGCCAAACAGGCCAACATAAAAGTTATCCGCTAGTTCAAAACGGCTGTCAAAAATCAATTCTCTGAAATTTGCCCCGTAAGGATGAGCCAAAGGCTGTCTGTCCATACCGTAATTACTGATAGGGAAGTTATGAGAATATGTAAACGGCCTTACAGCATTTGCTTCTAACAAAAAATATGCTTTGGGCAAATAATACTTTACACCTGTCTGCAAACCGAATTTATTCCCCCACCAACCTTTTTTAGCCCTGATTTCACTTATTTTAAACTCATCCAAGACTAATTGCGAATACAAAGAAAATCTCTTTAGCGGCTTCAAAACCAAACCTCCCCCCATGATCACATTATCTGATGACCCTATATCAAACTCCACGGGCCTGTAAAAAACAATCGGATTCAAATATACCGGTTCCAACCCTCTTTTATATTTGTCAGAATATTGTGCCCAAATCACAGTTTCAAAAAGTTGGACACTAAGCCACTTTGTTGTTTGCCAATCCAAATAATGCAAAGCAAAATATTTCCTTCTCCTAGCCATAACCCCATAATCCAACGAATCCCTATCCAATCCGCTTCCCACTTGCCATACATACTTTATATGCCAAATATCTACCACTCCCCGGAAATAATTGTATGGAGCACCGCTGCCCGAAATCCACAAACTACTATTTCCCTCTCCCAAAAACAATTTACCTTTTCCGGCATAAAACCGTATATATTTTGCCGCATTATACTCAGCTTCCCACAAAGCATCGGCAAAGTATATGCTATTGCTAGTAAAATTATACCTTGAATAAAAACCGCTTATAAATTCCGGTAGAGAATGACGGTAATTTTCAGATTGTGAGTAATAAAAATAGGGTAAAACCCACCCCGAGAACTTTTTATGACCGTAAAAAAGCATTCCTCCGAAATAATTGTTAAACACAGGATAAGTTCCTTTTGAAAATTCTGCGTAGCTCCATATTGCAGGCAATAATAATAAGTTTTTTTTCAAAGTATCGGTAAGATAATTTGTATAATATGGTCTGATACTTTCGTCAAAAATCGAATCTTTTTTTTGCAAATATTTTAATTCATAAAAATGCGACAAATTATCACGAACAGGTAATTCCGCCTGCGAGTAAAGCTTAACACTTAACAACCATAAACACAATATTATACCACTAATTCTTAACATCTATGCTCCTGTTCATTTCAAATCCGGTAAGAATTGTAAGCGAAACAAAATAGAGCCACAAAAGCAACACTATAATTGCTCCGAGTGACCCGTAAAATTTATTGTAATGTCCGAAATTGTTTACATAAAATGAAAATCCCCACGAAACAAGCATTGTCATCACCGTAGAAAAAAATGTTCCGATAGAAAAAAACCTCCATTTACGTTCCCTATTTGGTGTACCGTAATAATACAAGAAATCCAAAGCAAAATAAAATAGCAAAAACACAATAACCCACTTTGCAATCAAAATGAGATATACAATAATGTTATCACTCAACAAGCCATATTCCACTAGCAAATTAACAGCAACATTAGTAAAAAGCAAAAGAATAGTTGCCACAGCCAACAGCAAAGTAACAATTGCCGCCAAAATAAAAGAGTTCAATCTTTTTTTAAACCAGTTTTCCCCTTTGTCAAACGAAATCGAATTTTGGAATGCCGATATAAAACTGCTAATTCCGTTTGTGGCAAAATACAATGTGGTCAAAGCACTGAAAGAAAGCAACTCACCTCTTTGTTTACTTATTATGTCCATTATCAAAGTTTCGAATGTCTTGTATGAATAATCAGGCATAAATTCCCTCAAAAGTGACATTACTTGGTTTTCAAGATCAGGAATGGGCAAATAAGGAATAAGTGTAAACAAAAAAATTAATCCCGGGAAAATTGACAAAAACAAATTGTATGCAATAGCCGCCGACCTAGTGGTGATATTACCGTCAGTAAGACTTTTTAAAAAAAATGATAAAACTTCGGCAATTGTTTTGCCAGAAAGAAAAGAAAATTTTCTGGTTGTTACGATTTTTATTAGTTTAGTGTTTTTTATAGACTCTTTATTTATCTTCATTTTACATACATTTCATTTAGCATTCTCACTAACGACAAAGACAAATCTTTCAAAAACCTTTTTTGCCCCATAGCTTTTACCCATTTTATTCCCGTTACAGCATTGGTCAAAAAAAGTTCGTCCGCTTCTCTAATATGATCCATTAAAAAATTATCGGTTTCCACAACCTTAAAACCCTTTTTGCGCAACAACTCCAACACAACACTACGCATAACACCCTTTACGCATCCGCTGTTTAACGACGGTGTATATACCACACCTGATTTTGACAAACAGAAAACATTTGAATTTGTACTCTCAATTATATTCCCTTTTTCATTCAAAATCAGCACATCGTCAAAATTATTCTTTGATGCATACATAGAAGCAATCACAATTAATTCAGCACTTATTTTTTTGTATGCAGACCATTTGTTTACCGGTTTTTTATATTCCGAAAAAACATCAACCACTAATCCCTTTTTATTCAATTTAAAACCACCTTGCCCGAGAAATTTTTGCTCTATCAAATATGAAACCTTAACATCATCACCCGGCAAATACTTTCCGCTACCCTCTCTAAAAAAAGAAATTCTGGAATAAACCCTGCCGAAAAACTTATTTGACTTTCTTAACCTGTCCAACTCATTCAAAAAATAATTACTCCTCAAAAAATCTTCTGTTTCCATTTCATAATCCGAAAACGCCTCTTTTATCCTTGTATAATGATATCCCCAAAACGGAACATTATCATAAAAGGAAATTACAGACTCAAAAAAACCGTCCCCATACCGCAATGCCCTGTTGTAAACTCCGAACAATTTATCGGTAATCCTGTATTTTTTTCCGTTATATATTACAAAATCAGTCAGTTTCATATTGTTCCGTTTACAATCTGCTTGGCTATTTTCAAAACATCACTATTGGGCTCTATTAGAAGACCTTTAATTCCGGCTCTTTCTGCAGCCAAAACATCTCTAGGTGCATCTCCTATCATAAAAGAATTATCCCTGTCTATATTAAATCTTGCTATTGCTTTCTCAATCATCAACGGTTCGGGCTTACGGCATAAGCACTTTGTCACATCAGGATGATGAGGACAAAAATAAACCTCATCAACCCCTGCTTCTTTTTTTTCCAATTCGGACAACATATATCCGTTCACTTCCTCAAAATCCTCCATTGAGAAAATTCCTTTGGAAATTCCACCTTGATTAGTTATAACAATAATCAAATAGCCGTTTTTTTTCAGCAAATTTATAGCATCAGCAATAGTTTCATTCAGTACAAAATCATCTACACTGTAAACATAATCACCTATTTCTTTGTTTATTACACCATCTCTGTCAAGAAAAACCGCTTTATTCATATCAATCTAAAAAGAAAAGTTTTGCAAAAAAGTAAAACAAAAATTTATAATTGATTAAAATCGGGAAAAAGAATCCGTAAACCGATCCCCAAAAATGTACATCGTGAGCGATAAAAGTCGTCTGGTCTTTTTTACTCATTATGTACGAATAATACAAATAAATAACGCCAAAAATAATTGCCGGCACAGGCAAAATTCCGAAAAAATAAACCATATTCCAAGGCTCAAAAAAAATACTGGTAAACACCACTGCCGAAACTGCACCTGAAGCACCCACAGCATTGTAAAATACATCATCTTTATGCTTCTGCAAAGAATAAAGCACTGAAAAAATTATTGAAGTTAAATATAAAACACTAAATAAAAGTTTACCCTTTGCCATACCGAAAAAACTTACAAAATAATATTCTACCATTATTCCAAATGAAAACAAAACTATCATATTAATAAATAAATGAAGAAAATTTGCGTGCAAAAAAGCATGTGTAATTATTCTGTAATATTCTTTTTTGTGAATTATTCTTGAGGGACTAAATTGCAACTTATCAAAAAGTTCTCTATTACCAAATGCAACAATAGATATAATACTGGTTATTATAATAATG
>JALTDM010000204.1 GCA_027074135.1 Bacteroidales bacterium | reverse complement strand
GGGTCATTGAAATCCTCAACGTAGTCATTGCCCCGTAAAGATGTCAAACTTGGGCCTTTTTCAAGCCCAATGTCAAATTTATTGGTCTGTCCGAGTGATGTTTCAGAACAGAACAACATTATAATCGACAGAAGTATGGTTGTTAGTTTGTTCATCGTCAGTTTTTTTATGTTTGCCAACGGTTATGTGTATGAGTAGTGGCGAGATTTCCCGCACTTTTGTTCATTATTGTACTATTGTTGATTTTACGCATATTTGTCCATTTTTAGCACTTTGTCCGCCATTACTTATACACAATGTTAGCAAACGTTTATTCTTTTAATAATTTAAAAATAGTTTTGTTTTTACCTGTATTTACTTCAATAAAATATACACCTTTATGACTATCTAAATTCAGGTTAATTTCTTGAGTATCGTCAAATTTAAATGTCTTTACAGTTTTTCCTATAACATCTGTAACATTCACACTTACTTTCTCATATTTTTTGTCAAGATTGATTACTACATGACCTTTCGTCGGATTAGGATATACATTAATTTGCTTTTCAGAACCATTATCTGTAACATAAGTTGTTGTTTGACTCATTTTTTGTATAAATATGTCTGTTTCACCATTTGAGGTATGGTTATCGGTGTTTGCCGTAGGATCAAAATCCACAGTGTTTTTAAAATATCCGGTTGTGTATATGTTGTTATTTGCATCAACAGCAATACTTCTTCCATAATCATACGCATTTGCCCCAAACGTATTTGCCCACACATAATCACCATAAGTATCTAATTTTTGGGTAAATGCATCATATCCGCCATTTGAAGAGTGATTGTCTGTTCCGCTTCCCGGGTCAAAATCTACTGTTCCTTGATAGTAGCCGGCTGTATATACATTTCCGTTAGCATCAACTGCTATGGAATAAGCTTTGTCGTAATCGCTTCCACCAAATGTCTTTGCCCATAAAAAGTTACCATTTGCATCTAATTTTTGAATAAATATGTCTGTTTCACCATTTGAGGTATGATTGTCGGTATTTGTAGTAGGATCAAAATCTGCGGTATCTTCAAAATCTCCGGTGGTGTATATGTTTCCTGATGCATCAGTAACAATGGCCAGTCCCTCGTCGTCGTTACTTCCGCCAAAAGTTTTTGTCCATTGATAATCACCATTAGAGTTCAGTTTTTGAATAAAAATATCAAGTCCTGTTGATGTATGGTTGTCGGTTCCTGAATTTGGATCAAAATCTACTACATCTAAAAAAGAACCGGTAGTATATACATTTTCTGAATCATCTACTGTAATTCCATATCCGCGATCCCAACCGGTACCACCAAAAGTTTTTGCCCATTGAAAATCTCCGTTTGCATCTAATTTTAGGACAAAGATGTCAGCTCCTCCATTTGAAATATGATTATCAACTCCGGCTCCCGGGTCAAAATCTACGGTATCTGCAAACCAACCTGTTACATATACATTTCCATTTGCATCAAATTTAACACAATTACCTACATTAGGGTTATAACCCGAACTGCCGAAAGTTCTTGCCCATAAGAAATTACCGTTTGCGTCCATTTTTTGAACAAAAATATCAGAACCGCTACCATTGGAAGTATGGTTATCTGTTCCGCTTCCGGGGTCAAAATCTACTGTTCCGTAAAACTCTCCTGTTACCACTACATTTCCATTTGCATCAACGGCTACAGAATAAGCTTTGTCGTAATCGGTTCCACCAAAGGTTTTTGCCCATAAAAAGTTACCGTTTGCGTCCATTTTTTGAACAAAAATATCAACACCACCATTGGAAGTATGGCTATCCGTTCCGCTTCCTGGATCAAAATCTACGGTTCCTTGATAGTAGCCGGCTGAATAAATATTACCGTTTGCATCAACGGCTACCGAATAACCATAATCACCGTCTGTACCGCCAAATGTTTGCGTCCATTCGTAGGTTTGTGCACTTAACTGTGCTGCTGCAATGCTGATAGCAATAATTGTAATAATTTTTCTCATAGCTTTAATTTTATTAAGTTAATAATCATAAGACGTAAATTTATAAAAAAAGTTGTCTGAATTTGTTTTTTATATATAAATTTTTTCTTATGGTTTATTGATGCCTTTTTAGGAAAGGACATTATGTTTGCTAACGGCTACGTGTATGGTTAGTGGCGGATTTTAAAGCTCTTAATTTTCAATTTAGAAATACCTTTGATTAAATGTAATATGTTGTATTTCAACGATTAACCGCCATTAACTATACATATTGTTGTGAGC
>JALTDM010000203.1 GCA_027074135.1 Bacteroidales bacterium | reverse complement strand
TGGTTCATAAGCGTCACCATATTCAATATTATTTCCTTTTTGAGTATTATCATCTAAAAAGGCTATTATTTCATATAAAAAGCCTATTTTTTCATCTTCATAATATTTTTTTGGCTTCTGTATTAAAATATTTACTTGCCTAAAATTTATCTCAATATTTCCTGTTAAATAAGTTTCAATTTTCCCGCCCTCTTTTTCTTTATTTTTCAACCAAACAGCACCTATTTTAATATCTCTAAAACTGTCACCTTTATTTATATTCGCCCTTAAGTAAATATTATAATCAGGTGTTTTGCTTCCCTCTTCTTTTTGTTTATTTTTTGATAACTTTGCTTTAAATGGTCTTAATCCAGCAACTCTAAAATAACATTCCAGCCATTTTACTTTTTTAACATCTTCTCCGTCTTTAAATTCTAATTCCTCTTGTCTAACAAATCCAATCACTGCCATTTTTATTCTCCTTTGTTTATTTTGGTAGGCTCAGGCTGTTTATAATCAGCTTCTTTGATAAAAATTCCGTCTTCTCTTAAATAACCTTTTCTGTCTTTGATTTCGTTCCACGCATACTCACAGCATTCCATAAAATTAAGCCCTAAACTTCTTGATAATTCATCTAAATTTCTAATCAAATTTTTAACATCATTGAGTAAAACACTCTTATCATCATAAGATACCGAAACGGACATCATCCCAACTAAACAACTAATCTTCTTAAAATAAGCGTCTTCCTCCATATTTTCTTTTTTTTCAAAAATTAATTTATCATCTAATTCAGCTAATCCAACTAAAATAACTGACACTACCGCCACATCTCCAATACTATCTTTGATAATTATTTCATCTCTTTTTCTAATACCAAGTGCAAGTTCTCCTAATTCTTCAACCAGCTTTATATATTGAGCGTCAAAAGTAGAATTTGGAATAATTTTCCTTTCTTTTGCCCATTTTATAACATTACTTTTAAATTCATTAAATTTCATTTCAGTCCTCCCATATTTTATTAATTTCAGCTTCAAGCTCTTCTACCTCTTCATCACTTAAATATTCATAAGGGTCAATTATACATATATTCCCTCTATCTTCAACCTCTAACTCATCTGGAATATAATCTAAGCCGTTTTTTATCTTTTTCAAACACAACTCAAAAACTTCCCCGTCATAGCTTTCTTCCACTTCATATTCATAGACGGGCATTTTAGCCCCCCATACTTCCTCATAATAAGTATGTTTTTTAATTGTCATTTCTTTCCTTTCTGTTTTGATATGTAAAATTATAATATATTTACAATCATTTGTCAAGTTTTTTTTATATAAATTTTAAAAAAAAGGAAATTTATCATTATTTTTAAAAAAAAACAATATGCTACAATAGCAAAATTTAGAGTTGTTAAGCATAGTAAGAAATCTATTGGGAGTTACCTCTCCCAATAGCCGATACGGAAGTATGATAGATAGTTGGAGCTATCTATTTCATTTAATTTTATTTCATATGTAAAATTATATATATATTTACAATCATTTGTCAAGTTTTTTTATATAAATTTTAAAAAAAAGGAAATTAAAATTGATACCAACAATAATTCGGTAAAACTATTGTAGATATTTTTTCAAATCCTCCATTAATAAAATCAAATTTCCCCTCTTTCCATTCATCGTGCTTCAAACACCATTTGAATTTGAAAAGTGCTTTATCCATAAGTTCTTTACCTAATTCTAAACTTGTGACATCTTGCCTAAAATAATCAGCCCCGCTATAGTCTAACTTGCTAACTCCAGCAAATATAAAATCAATAACATTTATGCCGTTTCTTTTTAACACTTCTCTATAAACTGCGTCTTGCAAGTGATACAAAAAATTCCCACTTGCTTTTGTGAAATTTTCAGCGGTAGCTTCTGAGGACATTGTTTTTAAGTCAATTACAATATAACCCGCCTTTGTCTTAATTAACAAATCTGGTCGGCATTTTACATCTACCCCGTCAATTTTTGCAAAAAAAGATTTTTCAGCAATTCCAGCCTCTAACCATTTTTTCAAATTTGGTAACTGCAATAATTTACTACGCATATTCTCAACTAACTCCATATCATCGTTCGTTAAAATTATTTTACCCTCATTTTCTTCTTCAAATCTTTGTAACTCTTCTTTACCAGATTTTGTCCTTTTGTTTATTACTGGAGCTATTACAAATTCATCGCTAAATTCCTCAGGCTCCAAAACTATTTTATGCAAGGCTGAGCCTATATCCAACTGCTTCCCACTTATTTTCAATTCTCCGTCC
>JALTDM010000202.1 GCA_027074135.1 Bacteroidales bacterium | reverse complement strand
TCATACAACAAGATCCGTTGGCACCTGACAGTTTACCATTATTTGAAGTAAAGGATAAGAATGGAGACCCTGTATTTGTAGTATATCCCGATAGTGTACATGTATTTTTGCCCCTTGATAGTAATAAGGCAATAGGCAGTAGAGGCGGTTTTGCGGTAAGCGGCAGGGTAAATATGAAAGGAGCGGGCAGGCCTTATTTGTATGTTACCTCAGACAGTACGCGGATATATTTTGAGGAAGATAATTCTAAAACAATAGGCAGTAGAGGAGGTTTTGCGGTAAGTGGCAGGGCAAATATGAAATCTGAAAGTGAAAATAATTATTTTATAGTTACAGGTGACAGCACTCGTGTTTACACTTCCGGTGATGAAGGAGGATTTGGGGTTGGTAATCTTAATGATACAAGTAGTACTTTACCATATATGCAATTAACACCTTTAAATTATTTTATCGGGCACATGGCGGGAGTAAATATTATAGCCGATACAACTAATGGTACTGGCCTTTATAATTCAGTTTTCGGGTATCGTTCTGGTGAAAGTTTGACAACAGGTAGAGGTAATTTCTTTGCCGGATATATGGCAGGTCATCATAATACTTCTGCAAATTATAATGTTTTTATCGGATTTCAATCAGGGTTGAATACATCATACGGACATGACAATGTTTTCTTGGGTACAGGTGCAGGATTAAAAAATATTGGTGGTAATTATGATATTTATATAGGGTCAAATGCAGGAGCTAGAAATAAGAATGGGAGTTATTCTGTAAATATCGGTATAAATTCGGCACCATTTTTAGAAAATGGATCGGGTAACACTTTTTTAGGAACAAATTCCGCCTTTTGGTTGACTAGAGGGTATAATAATGTATTTATAGGTACTGATTGCGGTAGAGCAGGGTACGATGGCGATACAACTGCAACTGATTATGCTTCTAATAATGTTTTATTAGGTTTTCAAGCGGGGTATAAGATTTCTCATGTAGAAAATAATGTTATTCTTGGAGCTATGTCTGCTTATAATTTGGATAGTGCTTCTGATAATAATGTTATACTTGGGGCTAATGCTGCCGGTAACATTCACAATGATTCTAAAAATAATGTAATTTTAGGTTATTATTCGGGATATAATCTTCAAGGCTCGGGTAATATATTTATAGGTAATGAAGCAGGTTATAATGAAACGGGTTCCAATAAGCTGTATATTGATAATTCTAACACATCAGAACCGCTAATTTACGGGGAATTTGATAATGATGCCCTAAAACTTAATTCGAATGTAACAGTTAGAGATTTCTTTGCACTGGAACATTTAAATATAACAGTATCAGATGGTGGTACTATGCCAACCGATAAATCATATTATTTAGTTGAAGGTAGCGTTGATGGTGCACATGTGGCAAGTTTTTCATCAGGTAGTGTAATAGGACAAGTCCTAATATTGGAAGGGGGACATAATGCCATAAGAATACCGGCAACCGGAAGTAATATTAGAATGAGTTCGGATATGAATCTTGTGGATGGTGATATTGCAATGTTTGTGTGGGATGGACAGTATTGGACTTTAATGTCTTTTAGCGATAATTAAAATGAGCAGAAATAATTTTAAAAAGCCCGCTTTTAGGCGGGCTTTTTTATCATAGTAATTTTATCGTATCATGCAATAGTTTTAATTTTCTAAGTAAGTCTTCTAAAAGTGATAAATTAAGCATATTGGCACCATCGGAGAGTGCTTTTGACGGATCGGGATGTGTTTCCAAAAAAATTCCGTCGGCACCTGTGGCTATTGCTGCTTTCCCCATAGTTTCGATGAGTTCGGGATTGCCGCCGGTTACTCCCGATGTTTGATTTGGTTGCTGCAATGAGTGGGTTATGTCCACTGCTACAGGGTAGCCTGTTTGCTGCATAATGGGTACAGACCTAAAATCAACTACTAAGTCTTGATAGCCGAAAAATGTGCCTCTTTCTGTAAGTAGTATGTTTTTGTTCCCGGTTGATGCAACTTTTTCGGCAGCAAACCTCATTGCTTGAGGCGACATAAATTGTCCTTTTTTAATGTTTACATATTTGCCTGTTTTTCCTGCAGCAAGCAACAATTCGGTCTGGCGTGAAAGAAATGCAGGTATTTGTAAAATATCAATATCGTAAGAGGCAGCCATTTCCGCTTCTTCTTCCGTGTGAATATCTGTTATCAGAGGCAAATCAAATGTGTGCTTAACTTTTTGAAGAATTTTCAGGGCTTTTTCATCTCCAAGACCCATAAAAGAGTCCAGTTTGCTGCGGTTTGCTTTTTTGTAAGAGGCTTTGAAAACGAACGGGATAGAATATTTATCTGTAATTTTTAAAATAGTTTCTGCAATTTCCATTGTTATTTTTTCACCTTCTACCACACAAGGTCCTGCCAGTAAAAAAAATGTGCCACTATCTTTGAATTTTAAGTTTTTTATTTCGTCTAACATATTGTTTTCTTTTTTGCAAAGTTATGTAAAAATGGTTTAAGTGTAATCTTCATAAAGTTTTCTTCGCCGTTCTGTATCTTCAATATCTGCAAATTTATGTTCAAATAATGATAAGAAAAATCCTACTATTACTCCTGCAAGGTGTCCTTCCCAGCTTATATGTATGTCTTTTGGAAACAAGCCGTAAGCCATTCCGCCAAACATAAAAATTAAAGCAAGGGATATTGCCATTTTTGCATAATTGCGAGAAATCAAATTTTCGAAAAATACCAGTGATGCCAAAGCGTAAATTACACCGCTTAATCCTATATGGTATGAAGGTCTGCCTATTATCCACAAAATTATACCGGTGTCGATAAATGCTGATAACATATACAAGTACGCACGTTTGGGATACAGATAAAATACTGCTGTAGAAAAAACGAGCCAATATAAAGTGTTGTAATAAATATGCGACCAACTACCGTGAATAAACGGGGCTGTTATTATGTGCCAAACGGTGTTCCAGTTCCTTGGCAAGATTCCGAAACGGGAAAAGTCTAATCCAAAAGCTACTTCAATTATTTTTACTGCCCAGATTATAGATGTGATAAGCAGGGGGAAAAAGACCTTTGAAAAGCGTATCAGCGGTTCGTTATGAGAAGTATTTTTCAAGTTTTTTCGTCTCATTTTCCCAGTTTAGTTCTTTGGATGCAATTTCACAATTTTTTTTCATTTCATTGTATTGTACAGCAGTTATTGAAAGGATAGTGTTTTTTAGGGTTTCTTTATTGTGTTTGGTAAGCAAAATACCTGTTTTGTATTTTCCAACTATTTTTTTCATTTCGGGTAGTGGTGAAACTATTTGCGGCACTTCCGCCATTATGTAATCAAAAAGTTTGTTGGGCAGGGCGTATTTGTAGTTTAACCCTGATTCTTCTTCCAATGACAGTCCAAGGTATGCTTGCACTGTGATGTATTTAAGTTCATTTGCGGGTATTCTACCTAAGAAAAAGACATTTTGGTCGAGCACATTCAACTCTGCTGCAAGTTTTTTTAATTCGTTTCCCAAATCGCCCGAACCTGCGATTACCAATGTAAATCCGTCAAGCAACGCCATTGTTTTTATCATAAGTTCAATTCCACGTCCTTTGTTTAATGCTCCCTGATACAGTAAGATTTTACCTTTTTGACTTATATGATCAAGTTTAAAATTGTCAGGTATGTTTTTTACTTTTTCGTAATAAGGCAGATTTCGTATTACTTTAAACTCGGTGCCGTATCTGTTTTTGTATTCTTTTGCAATAGAAGGGCTCACCGTATAACAATATTTTAATTTAGGCAAAAACCAAGCCTCCAGTTTTAGCCATATTTTTTTTGTTTTAGGTCTGTCAATAAGTTCGGGAACTTCTGTAAACAATTCGTGTGAGTCGTAAACAAGTTTTTTGTTTTGAAAGTGTGAAACCAGAAAATTCGGAAGTAGTGTATCTAAATCAACAGTTAGCAAAATGTCTTTTCTGGTAAAAATCAATGCAAAAAACAAAATGAAATTATAATACAGGTAAAACAATTTGCCTTTGTTTACGGGCAATTTAAAACGCTTTACAGTTATGTTTGTTTTACTTGAAAAAGGCGGGTAGTCTTTTTGCAGCCTACGACCGAAAATTTTTACACGGTAACCTTTATCAGCCAAATATTCAGCTGTTTTCAGTACGCGATTGTCGGTGAGAAGGTCATTTATTACTGTGATAGTAATATTTTTCATTTATAAAACTCCGTAAAGATTTTTTCTACACTACCGCTCGGATACATTATATCAAGGATGTAAGACAATGTTGGTGCTATTTCTGCAATATCAACGGGTTCGGATATCTTGCGGATTTTGGTTTTCCAGCCGTAAAAAATTAGTGGAACTTTTGTATCATAACTGTATGGCGAATTGGAAACCGATACATCACTGATATTTTCCATAAAGTAAGGCTGCATAATAACAAAAACATCTCCGGAGCGCTTGGGATTATAGCTGTTTTGCAACTTGTGTAAAATACCTTCCGTGTAATTGTTGTTTTTCAGACTTGTTGCAGTAACACTCAATGCAATGCCACTGAATTGCATAAGAAAGTCTGCTGTTTTTTGTTGAACTTCGGCAAGGTTAAGCTTTTTATCTTCTATTAAAGTACGGTTTAAGAAAATTTGCAAGTTGTCAAATTTTGAAACCCAATTACCTTCACCGTAGAGTGCATTAAGGTATGTTTTGAGCAGTGAGTAAGCAAACATTTGTTTGTATCTGCCGGCTTTTATTTTTTGAGTGATGAGGTATTCAGGTGGCAGCATTCCGCCGTTGCTTCCCGTAATTATAATCAATACATTACCTTTGCCAATGTTTTCGTTTACATATTCTACCAAATGTGCTATTTCTTTATCAAGCCGCAGGAAAGCATCTTCAAATTCAACGGAAGTTATGCCAAAATATTTTGCTATGTATTTGGTTGAGTTAAAGCTGATTGCAAGATAATCCGTGTATTTGTCTTTGCCTAGTTTATTGTTTTCAATGGTCGCTATTGCCAAATCATGAACAATTGTATTGGCAAATGGTGTGTATTTCAGCACTGAGTAATCGGGATGTTTTTTGTCCAGTTTGGCAATTTTTAGTAAGTCGTATGGGAAAACTGTTCCGGCACCGAAACCTTTTTCGTATTTGGCACTATCGTTAACACTTGCTGTATATTCTTTCAGGTCATATAGGGGTTCCCATTTTCTGTTTAAATATGTGAATGCAAGTTGTTTTTTGTTAAATTCATTAAGCCAATTAGGCAAACTGTCCATGTAATAAGAATTGCTTACAAATTTGCCTGTTTCATCATCATAAAAAAAAGCTCCGTCTGCATTGTGTCCTGCCAAAAAAACTGCAGCACAAGGGTCAATGGCAATGGAATAAACTTTTGATTTGCTGCCGTAAGCCATTTTCAATTCGTCTGTAAAAGTGGAAGAAAAATAATTTTTTGGCGAAACTGCATATCTCGGATTATTGTCTGTTCCTATTGCATGTACATTTTTGTCAAAACATGCTTCAACTCTTGACTTTTTTATAGAATTATACCAACTGTTACTTACTATGCCGTGGACTGCAGGTTCACTGCCTGTTGCTATTGTTGCATATCCCGGAGCATGTTGGGTAATAGAATATTCAAAAGATGAGTTCTTGCAAAAAGTGCCTTCTTCCATTAGTTTCAAAAATCCTTTTTCACTAAGTTTATCTTTGTAGCGGTAAAGCAGGTCGTATCTGAAGTTGTCAATTACAATTTGTATAATCAATTTTGGCTTTTTTGAAGGGAAACGGCTTATTTGCGAATATGTTATGTTTGATATAATTAGCGTGCTGATAATTATTGTTAAAAATTTTTTCATTTCAGTTAAAATTTGCCCTAAAGTTAGTAAATAAAGGGATATGTGTGCATTTTTATACAACAGTTAATGTAATAATAAAAAAGCCACCCTAAAACGGATGGCTTATATAAAATATAATGGTTCTATTTTTAATCTTCAAATAAATTAAATCCTCTTGACCCTTTGTGGGTATTCGGGTTTGAAATATTTGCCGCTAGTCTGTCTATAAGTTTGTTTATAGGCATTGATTGTAACCATACTTTGCCATAGCCTGAAAGTGTAGCCAAAAATATACCTTCTCCTCCGAAAAGCATTGATTTCAAGTTGCCTGCTTGGGTAATATCATAATTTATCCCTGATGTAAATCCGACTAAGCAACCGGTGTCAACTTTTATTGTTTCACCGTTTAGCTGTTTTTCCACAATTGTACCTCCTGCATGAATAAAAGCCATACCGTCACCTTGCAGTTTCTCCAAAATAAATCCTTCGCCGCCGAACAGTCCGGCACCAAGTTTTTTATTGAATGCAATGCTCAATTTTGTACCGAGTGCTGCACACAAAAAAGCATCTTTTTGAACGATTATTTCGTTTCCCACTTCCGCCAAATTTACTGGTACTATTGTACCCGGATAAGGTGCAGCAAATGCCACGCGTTTTTTGCCTTGACCAATATTTGTAAAATGTGTCAGGAAAAGTGATTCACCCGTTAATAATCTTCCAGCGGCAGACATCATTTTCCCTAAAAATCCTTTATTGGGCTCACTTCCGTCTCCAAGTTTAGTTTCAAAGTTTATCCCGTCATCCATATAAAGCATAGCACCTGCTTCTGCAATTACTGTTTCTTGCGGGTCGAGTTCTACTTCTACCAGTTGAATTTCATGACCTTTGATTTCGTAGTCAATTTCATGTGACCTCATATTTTATAATTTAAGAGTTTATATTGCAAATGTAGGTTTTTTTGTGGAAAGAAAAAATTATTCCGGTTAGGTATTATAAGTTTTAGCTTGTTTATCATTAAACCCGAATTACCATTAGAAAATTAAATCGTGATTAAATTTCTGTGGCTAAAGCCAAAAATTTTTAATGTAAATATTTTGACACCGCCTTAAAAGACGGTGCTAATCATATTATTTTTTCATTTTGCCGTTCGTCACCTCTCTGTATCCGCCCGCTCTGTCAAAACATGGCGACTACGGGAAAACGGAAAACGAAAAATCTTCCTTGTATTCGCTGATATTTTGCTATTCACACTATCGCATGCTCTCCATTTTGACCGGTCCCAACACATCATTGTTACTATTTAACAGTAAATCAAATAATTATCAAATTAAATCATTAGCACATCCTCGTAACTTCTTAACTATCTTAATGTTTGAAAAATAAAATTAGTTAACAACTAACAACTGATAACTAACCACTAATCATTATTCCTTTTCTTCTTTTTTCTGTTTCTTGCCGAAAGAGTAGCGGATACCGAGGGAGTAATTGAGAGACCTTCCGTAATATGTAAACTTGGGTTCATAATGAACGCTGTTTATATCTGTAAAAGTTATGTCTGTGGTATTTTCATAAGTATAATATTTTCCCATATCAATATGCTCTACAATATTTTTTTCCTCTGAAATTCCTTTATCAGGTGAAAAATTATAGCCTAAATATGCAACAGATGTAAAAATTGAAAATTTATCCGAAATGTTATATTTTACTCTTAACCCCAATTGACCTCTAAACGCAAATCTGTAGTAAGTTCTTTTTATATAATAAGATGTCCGAGTATCTTCGTGTGATGAAAATAGTTTTGCAGAATGTTCTTTGGTAAGTTTATAAAAAGAAAATCCTATTC
>JALTDM010000201.1 GCA_027074135.1 Bacteroidales bacterium | reverse complement strand
GAGTGAGCCACGAGTTTATTGGTATCCTAATAAGGAAGCCTTTTTGACAGGTAGGGTATTGATAGAGAGTTCTGATAGTGTAGGCATGAATTCGTTTGTGACAGGCTTTGAGAGTAAAGCTATTGGAAACTATTCACAAGCTATGGGATACCGGGTAATAGCCAGAAGAATAAATTCTACCGCAATAGGTTATCATTCAATTGCTGGAGGTGTAAACTCATATGCTTTTGGTGCAGAAGTATATGCAGGCGATACAAATGCTTTTGCTTTCGGGCATAATTCAGCAGCATTGGCAAAAGGATCTTTTGTTTTTGGAGAAGGAGACACAGCAACAGCAGCATCTTCCATGGCTCTTGGCTATAATAATAAAGCGGCAGGAGTTTCATCTCTTGCACTTGGTGCAAATTCCGTATCATCTAATATTTTGAGTGTAGCAATGGGGTTTTTCACAGTATCAGAAGGGGAAAATTCTGTAGCAATGGGTGATCATACACACGCTTCCGGAAATTCTTCATTAGCATTAGGAACAGGAACAGAAGCTTTAGGGGAATCGGCTACAGCTATGGGATTGGGAACAAAAGCTTCTGCAGGAGGTTCTGTAGCAATGGGACATAAAAGTATTGCTTCCGGTTTTCATTCCATTGCTTTAGGAGATTCAACAATTGCATCTTCAACCGATGCAACATCTATGGGATATCATACTGTTGCAAGTGGAGATTTTTCAACTGCAATGGGAAATAATACACGAGCATCCGGACCAAGTTCTTTTGCGTCAGGGTCAGAATCTGTTGCTGCCGGAAATGCATCAATTGCAATGGGAGCAAATACGCAAGCTAACGGATATGTCTCCCTGGCTATGGGATTTATGACCACAGCTTCTGACACATCGTCTGTAGCAATAGGGTTAAACACAATAGCAGAAGGTTCGGCATCTATAGCATTGGGAATTGGCACACATGCTACTTCCAGAGGGTCTTTTATTTTTGGAAGTTTTAATGAATCTTGGGCTCCTGTTAATTCAACTAATTTAACAGATGATTTATTTGTAATTGCTAATGGTACAGATCCTTTTCATCCTCATAATGCTTTTACTGTATTGAAATCCGGACTTATAGGGATAAATACCAATACACCTGATAAATTGCTGACGGTAAATGGAGATATTCGTGTAACCGGAGATATTTATTACGGCTCAATAGGTTCGATAAATACATATAACAAACCAGACTTTGTATTCAAGCCTAATTACAACAAAGATTTCAGAATCGATTATATAGAAAGATTTATAAAAAAACATGGACATTTACCATGGGTAACAGCAGCTAGAGATGAAAAAAACGGAATTAATATGACACGTATGAGTTTCCAAACTCTTGAAGCTGTTGAAAACATTCAATTGCAAATTATTGACTTGAATAAAAAGCTGCAAAATAAAGATTCTGAAATTGATTTATTGAAAAATGAAAATAAAGAATTAAAAAAAAGAATTGAAAGAATTGAAAAAATATTAAAAAATAGGGAATAATGAAAAAGCTGATTTTACTTCTCACATTACTTCCTGTTTTTGCAATGGCACAGCCAGATGTTATTGCTTCGGGAGGGGGTTATGATGAATCATCAAGCGTAAAAATGAGCTATACAATAGGCCAAACCGTAACAGCAACGGTGTCCGGTAATAATGCAATTGTCACACAAGGGTTTCAACAACCGGAGTATGTTATTGTAAAGATTGATGAAACTGGTTCGGATTTAGAACTAAATATTTATCCAAACCCGACAATTGGTGATGTAACCTTGGATTTTACAAAGATGCAAAAAAGTGATGTAGCTATTTACTTATACAATGACGCAGGAAAAGCAATGTTAAACGATAATGTTAGTGATTCACGCTATTCTATAGGAATGAAAAATTATCCAGCAGGAATTTATTTTTTGAAAGTAACATCAAAAAATTCTAAGAAAACATATGAGATTATCAAGAAATAATTTTATAAAATGAGGGGGTTCTGATACAAGACACCTCATTCCCTTAACTTAAAAACAAGTAGAATAAATTCTATTTCTCGGTATAGTGTTTTTTTAAAAAAAAGTCTGCAAATCATTCCCGTTCTACCTAAACGCTATAAAAATAAAAAAGAGAACGGTATTTAAAAAATTCCCAATAACTTTGGGATATAAACAAAACAAAGATACTGTCCCGAAAAGTGTGTAAAGAGAGGTTTCCTAAATTTGTAATGTTTAAAATAATTATTAACTAAAAAGTAATTATTATGTAAAACCTCAACTTTACACAGGAGTAAGT
>JALTDM010000200.1 GCA_027074135.1 Bacteroidales bacterium | reverse complement strand
AAAAAAAAAATTGAAAATTATAAAGAGAAAATTAAAAAGGCCGAGGAAGAAATAAAGAATAATCAAGATAAAAGAGATGAAAAAATAAAAGAAATAGAATCTCAACAAAAAGTGGTGGATGAATTAAAGTCAAAAATAGATAAAATCAGGTAGTTTATGAGATTGACTGTAGTAGGGGCTACCGGTTTGGTGGGTAGAAAGATGTTGGAAGTTTTGAGTGAACGTAAGATTAGTTTTGATGATGTTTATTTGGTTGCGTCGGATGCTTCAAAAGGGAAAATTCTTGAAGTAAGCGGTATAAGAAAAGAAGTTATAGGTGTTGGTGATTTATTGTCAAAGGATGTTGATGTTGCTTTGTTTTCGGCAGGTAGTTCCGTGTCAAAAGATTTGGCTCCTATACTTGCAGGTAAAGGTACGTATGTAATTGATAATTCTTCTGCTTGGAGAATGAATCCTGAGGTGCCTTTGGTCGTTCCGGAAATAAATGCAGATATAATTTCACAAAACACTCAAATAATTGCTAACCCGAATTGTTCTACAATTCAGATGGTAATGGTGTTAGCACCATTACATAAGCGTTATAAAATAAAACGATTGGTAGTTTCTACTTACCAGTCTGTGACAGGTACAGGGAAAAAAGCTGTTGAACAATTAGAAAGTGAAATAAAGGGAATAGATGCAGTGAAGGTGTATCCATACCAAATTTTTATGAATTGTTTGCCACATTGCGATGTGTTTTTTGATGACGGTTATACCCGAGAAGAGTTAAAACTTGTAAATGAGACAAAAAAGATACTAAATGACGAAACTATAAAAGTTACTGCTACTGCAGTACGCGTACCCGTGGTAGGTGGGCATTCAGAGAGTGTGAATATAGAATTTGAAAGGGGTTTTGATTTGGATGATGTTCGTAAAGTTTTGTCAGAAACACCCGGAGTCGTGCTTTATGATGATCCGGCAAACAATGTTTATCCTATGCCTATAGTTTCACACGAAAAAGATGATGTGTATGTTGGAAGGATTAGGCGTGATTATACGGTTGAAAATGGTTTGAATCTTTGGGTTGTGGCTGACAATTTGAGAAAAGGAGCAGCTACTAATGCTGTTCAGATTTTAGAGTATTTGATTAAAAATAAAATAGTGTAGATTATGATAACCAAAGAACAAGTTGCAGACTTGGTTAAGCGCGTGGATGCGCTGAGGGGGTACCTTTGACATAGACAATAAATTGAAAAAAATAGAAGAAGAAGAGGCAAAAACCCAAGCTTCTGATTTTTGGGATAATCCCAAAGAGGCTGAAAAACAATTAAAAAAGATTAAGGGCATAAAAATTTGGACAAATGAATTTGAAAAAGTAAAGTCTTTAGTTGATGATTTATCAGTATTATGGGAGTTTTATGAGGCAGAAGAAGCATCCGAAAATGAGGTGGAGGAAGCATATAATAAAGCATTGAAAGCAGTAGAAGCCTTGGAATTTAAAAATATGCTTCGCAATGAGGAAGATAAACTTGGAGCAATCTTGAAAATTACACCTGGAGCGGGAGGAACAGAAAGTCAGGATTGGGCGTCAATGCTTATGCGGATGTATCTTAAATGGGCGGAAAGGCACGGATACAATACCCGGATTTTGGATTTACAAGATGGTGACGAAGCAGGTATTAAATCTGCAACAATTGAAATAGACGGTGACTTTGCTTATGGTTATCTGAAAAGTGAAAACGGGGTACACAGGCTGGTGCGTATTTCTCCATTTGATGCAAATAAAAGGAGACATACTTCGTTTGCTTCGGTTTTTGTTTATCCTGTGGTGGATGAAACTATAGAGGTAAATATAAATCCTGCCGATTTGGAATGGCAGACATTCCGTTCCAGTGGTCCTGGCGGGCAAAATGTAAATAAGGTTGAAACAGGTGTGAGGCTTAAGCATAAGCCTACCGGAATCGTGATTGAAAATCAAGAAACACGTTCGCAAATGCAAAACCGAGAAAATGCTTTGAGATTGTTGAAATCACAACTATATGAAATAGAACTTCAGAAGAGAAGAGAAAAACAAGAAAAAATAGAAAAGTCCAAAAAGAAAATAGAATGGGGCTCACAAATCAGAAGTTATGTGTTGCATCCGTATAAAATGGTAAAAGATTTGCGTACTGATTATCAAACAGGGAATGTACAAGCTGTTTTGGACGGTGAGATTGACGATTTCATAAATGCTTTTTTGATGAAATTCGGGGGAACCTATTAAAAAATTATTTTGAATTTATGATAAATAAAAAAAGGGGCTGTCCAAAAAAAGGGCAGCCTTTTTTTATTTGCTAATTTGTAGTTAT